>JAFZLN010000142.1 GCA_017551465.1 Bacilli bacterium | reverse complement strand
GTAAGAAGAACTGTCAAAGTCAGATGGTTAGGGGCTATTGAAACCGCTGTCACATTTGTGATTACAACCGCCTTATTCTTTACCCCTCTTACCTCATTTGTTAATACACTTAATCAATCCTATCAACGCAATAAACCAAAATCAGACAATGAAATGGTCATGAATGTTGGCAACTTTGTTGATGCTTATAACAATTCTTTATTCGCTAAAATCTTATTCAACTGGTCTGTGGATGAAAATGGTATGACCTTTGATACCAAATTCTTCTCCACATTTACCACCGGTATTAGTGAAGATGTTTCCGTTAGCTTATTAAGTGAATTAGCGAATATGTCTAACTTAATTGTTATCGCCGCCTCTGGTATTACCCAAACAGAAGCGGGTGAATTTGCTTATGATGCGACGCAGTTATTAACTAAAGAAATTGTTGATAGCACATTCTCTTGCTTAACCAAATCTAATTTATTAACAAACATTATCCCATTAGCTGCGGATATTGCTTTAAATAGCGAACTTTTAGAACAGTTCATTCCAGAACGCTTACTAGATGTCAGTGATGTTGATTGGAAAAATGAAATCCAAAATGTCCAAGATATGATTGACTGCTTATTTGACAGTGGTGTGATGGATTCTCTCGTGGTCAATAATGAAACCGGTAAAAAAGAATTCCGTTCATTTAAAGACCAAGATGTTGTCGACTTTATTGAGGAAATCCTTAATAAACCAAACTTCAATGAAGTCTTAAATATCTTTAAATCAATTGATAATTCCAAACTCTTAGCCCGTGTTGTTCCTGCTTTAGTCAATTTCGCTAAAACAATGGATACAGAAGGCAACATGAATAAGTACTTACCACTTTCTTGGGAAGAAATTTGTGAATTCAAATGGGGCTATGAATTATATGTCTTGTTCGATTTCTTACATAAAACCGTGACTATTGATGATGACTTCTTAAAAGCCGTCCTCATTAAAGCGGGTTCATATACACCTAAGGAAGGTGAAACCATTAAGACATTAGAAGAAGTCATATCCCAACACGCTGATGAATTTACTGATTTAATAGTTGGCAAGATGAATACTTCTGGTGAACTCGTGGATGTCGATAGTTCTGGCCGCACTAAAGTGTTTAATAACGGTCAACGTATCGAAGGTAGAAACTACTGCTTATTCGATATGATGCTTTTTGAAAAAGTTTTACCACGTCTTACCGACATGTTGTTTGATTTAGATATCGATGGTTTCAAAGATATTCGTGATAAGATTTCCGAAACTGATATTGAAAGTTTCCATCAAGCGGTTGCTAAATTAAGTGAAGGAAAAGTCCTTGTTAATTATAAGAAAGAATTCCACGCTGTCTTAAATGTCGTCGCAGAACTTGGCAAAGACACCGAATTACTCCAATGCTTCTCCGCTCCCGAAGGCTTTAACTTATTAATGGAAGATCCAAATAACTTCTTCTCCATTAAAAAAGTCCATATCACCGCCTTACAAAACGCTCTCGGCAAGATGAGTGCTTCTAATTTAATTTATTCCGCAGTTGTTCCTATTATTAAAAATTACATTGTTGATCCAAATATCTCAGGCTCATTTACTGATTTGGGCTTAAATGTTGATGTTATCATCTCCGCGATTAATCACGATATGAAGAAGCCACCAGTGCAACGCGCTGTCGTTGGTGATATCGCTTCCTTATTAGATGGTTGGGATGATTTAGGTAGTCTATTCTCTTTAGTTGGTTCCGGTGATGGTGCTGACTTAATGGATAAATTCAAAGATGATGCGCTTGTTGATTCTTTCGTTAATATCATGACTCTTCTCGTCGAGAACCCACTTATCAACCCAGAGCCAGAACCAGGTGACTGGTATGAAAAGAATGAAAACCTTTATGGTTTATTAGAGTTTGTCTTTGGTTTCACTTCATCCATGGGCTTAACAGTCACTAGAGATAGAATGCGTGAAGTCGAATCACATCATGGTTGGACTGGTGATGACGGTGAATTTAGAGCGATTGCTAATATCATTAAATACATCGCTTCTCACGATGTCATGAAAGCCGCTGATATGTTTACGGATGGCTTAACTAGAACCGCTGTCTCTAACTTAAAAGATGAAGGCGAAGGTAAAGTTGGTTTACCAAAACTCTTTGAACTCGTTGATAAATCCTATATTTTCAAAATGTCATTAGGTCCATTCCTTGATGATATGTTTGGTGATGTTTTAAGCGGCTTCTTAATTGACCAAGGCACTAATGTGTCATTCTCCAACATCCTTAACTGGACAGAGGAAGGCCAAAACATCGCTAACTTATTAGGCTCATTAATTAGTCTTATTCCAGAAAACGATAGTGAGGCTAAAAACTTCTTAAGTAACTTTGATATGTCCAAGCTTCACGATATCGTCGAACTTAACGATATGCTCCATCAATTATCACATAGTGGTATCTTCACTTATGTTGATGAACATGGCACCAACCATTATCAATTTGGCTCCTGGTTCTATCAAAAGATTAGTGACGCGATGGTGAAGTTCAACGTCAACACTAGTGAATACGACTTGTTAGCCGATCCAAAACCAGGTGAAAATGCTTCTTGGGATTGGAAAGAAAGCTGGGGCATTAAGCCAGGTAATGAAAACGCTGACCCATACTTCGTAGAATACGCTAATAAATACAATCCAGATGGTACAGAAGCCGATACCCATATGATTGCCTATCGTGACTTCGTCTATTTAGCTGGTAAAGCTAACACTGATGAATCATTACCAACCGATTGGTGTGATTACACTAACTTTACCGTTAAACAAGCCGCCTTCTTAGCGGCGCATGAAGCGGACCTTAATGGTGCTTACAAAGCTAATGACTGGGAAGCCTATTTTGCTAGTGATGATTTCATTGCTGCTTATAACGACGTCTTTGAAGTCGATGAAATCTCTAGAGTTTGTAAGTTTATGACTTATGCTTTACGTGTTGTCGAAAAGAGAACTGCTGGTGCCGGTGCGGGTACACAAATCCCACTCAATGACTTACCAATCCCAGTGCTTGAAGGTTTATTAACATCAATCAATGAAACAAGTTGCTTACGTATCTGTTTGTATAACTTCTATCGCATCGCTGATGAAAACTTATTAAATGGCTACAGTGCTTTCAATACATCTGCATCCTATAACATCTATATCGTTGATGCAGAATACCCAATCAATGATTTTGCACACGCTAGACCTGCTAGACAAGCTGAGCTTGATAAATTAATTAACTTCTATAAAGTCATTGATGAAGCTAAGAGCAATGGTGTCATTAATGGTAGTGATTTTGATTACTCCAAGATGAATCAAGATGGCTTCTTAACCAAGATGAAAAACGCTATTAATGATTTTAATAGTTCCTATATCTTCCATCGCTCTGGTTCGGGCAAAGTCAATAGCATGACAACCTTCCAAGGCTTATTTAATTCCATGCTCAGCGAGAGTAGTGTTAAAGATGTCATCTACATCGCTAACTCACCAAAAGACATTAATGCCACTAACTACACTGACAAAGTCAGTAAGATTGAATATCTCGTCAAATCCACCTTCTTAACCGATAAACAAATTAACGAAGGTTCATTTAACTTTGAAAACGAAAGAAATAAACAAACTAATGAAATTAACAACCTCATGGACTGCGTTGATTCCTTATATTCTTTAAAGGATAAGGATGGTAACGCAACCACATCAATAGAACAAGCAGATATGAATAAAGCTGATAACATTGACACAATTGAAACCTTATTCAATAGACTCAATAACTCCAACCTTTTATATGACTGCTTACCTAACTCTATCTATAACATTTTCATCGAAAATGATCAGTTAAGTATTAAGAACGGTGACCAAACCGTTGACTTTAAACGTGTTGACCCATTCTATCATTACTACTATAACGATACCGTGAAAAGAAGTAGTGTTAACTACTCCGCTAAATACTTAACTACTGATATTTCAGGCATTATTTCCTTATTAACTGACTATCAAGAATTCAATACACAACTTGATGGTAAGGAAATGTCTGATCCTGCAACATTAAAGGCCATCACCGGTACTGGTGGTGCTCTTAAGAGTATCTTAATCGATATGCACGATTCTAACTTATTCCATACTCCTGCTAGAGGCCAAGATGGTGCTACTTATTACACAACTAAGTTTGAATCAGGCTATACCTTATTCGAAGAATTAATCAGTAAGATTTGCTCCTTCGTGAAACTTGATGATTTCGCTTACGATAGCACATATGAACTTGATGTATCTACCTATGGTAGTGCTGCTAATAAGTTAACTGCTCATATTAAAGAAATCACTAAGGCGGATGATACAGGTGTTTCCTCTAATGTCTATCACACCGCTCAAGGTAGTGCCTGGTATCAAGAAATCAACTCCATTATGAATCTTGCTAATACCGCCGCGGATATGGCTAGTGGTTCCTCTTTAGATGTTTCTTCCTTTGAACTTAATAAACTCTCACCAACACAAATCAAGAATATGTTAACCGCGGTTAATAGTTCTGATATCCTCGCTGATGCTCTTCCAAAATTCATCAAAGATGGTTTCACCTCTATTAACTTAGGCACCTTAACTTCCTATAGTGATGTTAATTATGCTTATTACCGTTTAGGTCAAGTCGTCTATGGTGGTACTTACGCTAATTCTCCTGCGGGCTCAGAAATTGATAACATCTATCAAGTGATGAATGTCCTTTATGATGAAGGTACACATACTTATAACACCGATATG
>JAFZLN010000141.1 GCA_017551465.1 Bacilli bacterium | reverse complement strand
CTTTCATATTCAAGCGTTGGTCCGCATGAATATTGTAAGGAGATTTTATTTATTGGGCAAAACTATAAGTTTTACCTCCACCCCAGACTATCTGGGGGTTTTAACTCGCTCATCGTTCGCACGATGGCTCAGACAATAAAAACCCTCGATTTTACTCAAGGGTTATTTTATTAAGCTTCTCTAATATAAGTCACACCGTCTTTAGTGAATTGATATTTATCACCAACAAGTTCGACATCCATTTGTTTGGATTCTAATTTGTTTTTCTTCACTTCTTCAGTGTAGTTAATGGAGATCTTTTCTTTCTTATATTTGATAACAAAGCAGTCACTAACTTTTGTACCTTTTTTGGTTTCTTCCACCATGGTAGCGTCTTCTTTAACTTCGATGGTTTTACCATCGTTTGACTTATAGGTACCGATAAATGGCATTCTGCCCCAGATATCATCTGTTTCTTCATCCCATTCTTCGTTACCAAGTTTAACTGCGCCACTTTCAACATTGAGTTTGATTTCTCTAGTGCTGTCATTAGCAAAGTGCACTATCGCGCGGTTATAAATTTCAGTATGTTTATCCATGATGGCCTTACCATTATCATCATAATTTTGTTGACCACGGAAGTTTAAAGAAGGTGTTTCTGTATTCTTTGATTCTGTATTATAGTATTCAATCCAGCCTTCTTCTATTACTTCACCAAAGACAACGTGCACAGCGTGATAGTTATGGAGAATACCACCGCTGTTATTAGGATTCTTCATATCAGTGATTTGCCAGAAGGAGAGATAAATACCATATTTACCAGCGAATGGTTTGATATAGTTATCTTCTTCATCTCTAATACGAGCGTTTTCATTGTTAATAGCGATGTTATTTCTAACAACCGCGGTGATGGTGATAGCACCAATAAGAGCAAGGGCTAAAGAAGCACTAAAGATAGGAACAAATAATTTCTTATTGTTTCTTGGAGTAACAGGTTTATTGAGCAATTTTTGTGAAATGAAAGAAGGATCGACAATTAGTTTATCGAAACTCTTGTTGGCTTTTTCTTTTAATCTTTTCTTAAACAACATACCTTAACTCCTTTTTTAACTTATCTTTAGCTTGCTTATATATCAATCTAGCGGTGCTAGATGGGATACCTGTTTCTTCAGTGATTTCATCCCATGTCATTTCGAATATCGCTTTATAATAGACGACAATCACTTCTTTATTACTTAATATTGGTTCGAGAATATTTAAGACATCATTGCTCTTATCACTCTCGCCATACATCTCATCGATTAATTCTGATTTAACGAGGTGAGCATCTTTTCTAATGAAGTTAATGGCCTCGTTTTTAGCGACGGTACAGATGAACTGTTTTAAACCATCTGGGTTTTTCACACTTTCACGGTTTTGTAGGACCTTTAAGAAGGTATCAGAAAGGATATCGTTACAGTCATCTTGGTTCTTAACGTAAGTGGCAATCACAAAATATGCCAGGTTACGATATTCCCTGTACACCATTTCAGTAGCTTCTTCTTGTCCTTGAAGAAAATCGATGAATGTTTGTTTCGAGATCATTTCTCCCTCAGTTTCTTGAGATCCGCTGCTCTAGGCGGTAATTGGTTAATGTAGCCTATGCTACTTGAAGCATTTCGTAGAGCTCGTTATTTGCTTCAAAATGTAAAGTTGTAGAGTGATTACCCACTCTAAAAATAATGTCGTATCTTCCCTCTTTGTTGAATTTAAGGGAGAAGACAAGATTATCGATAAACTTATTAGTGACATTTAAGTCATAACCGGATGACTCAGTAAAACTCACATCTGCTTCGGTATAAGTAGATGTTGAGAAATCACCAATAAAGTTAATGAATATGTATAATTCTTCGTATACCTTCTCGGTGTTGACGATGTAGCGTTCTACACCATCGCTGCCTTTAAATGTACGAAGGCCTAAGAATTCTTCTTCGAAATCAATTATTTCAAATTGGATCTTATGCCAATCAAGTTCCACTGTGTTTGTGGCGTTTTTCTTAAAATAGCCAAGGCTATTAATGGAGATTGGATTGACGTTATAAGATGATTCGACCACTAAAAGATCGTCTCTAATGTTGTATACATAGTCATGGCCACCACTATATGTCTTGCCCATTTCACTAAGGCTTAATAGTTCTTTACCGTTATAAACGTCATAAGCGTAAGCTACATAATAGTTCGTACCAGAACCAATCCTTTTGCCAACGCATAAGTCTTTATGACCATCAAAGTTAATATCTGCAACATAAAGAGAACCGATTTCCTTCACAGTTACAAGATTGTTATCGATAGTTAGTGTAACTTCGTAGAAACCATTACTATTTAGTGTGAATGGTAAGTTAGCAAAGCCATCAACATAGAGAACAGATTTTTTATTCTTAAAATCATTTTCATATTCTTGTGGATCATAGAAGGCATCAAAAATTTTCTTACCTTTAGCGTAGTCTACATAGTTATCTATATGGCTGGTGCTTGGTTGATAGGAAAAAGAATTTCTATCACCATAAGAATATTTTCCAGCGTTACCCGCTGCACAAGAAGACAATATCGTTGCGATGAATGGAAATAATAGTTTGATTATTCGTTTACTTTTTCGCATAGGGTTATTATATCTCCAAACCATCTAATACTCGATAGTTTTTTCTCCCTTCCACTTATTAGACAAATTAATATATAAAAACTGCTAAAAAATAATAAAAACCCTCGAATTTTCTTCGAAGGTTTATTTAATAAATTGGTACACTCTCAGGGATTCGAACCCTGGACCCCGAGATTAAGAGTCACGTGCTCTGCCAGCTGAGCTAAGAGTGCATCGCTAGATAATCATATAACAAAGTTACATTTTTAAGCAAGTAATTATTCTCTATTTATTATAAGGATAAAGAAAAAGCCCCCACTTTAGGAGCGAGGGCTATTAGTTGTTTTTAGCTTAGGCAGCCACGTTGAATGTAATCTTTTCTAAAGCAACAACACCGTTATAGGTTGTTGTGTTAACGATATCGAAGCAGACTTTGTAATATAAATTGGCAGCTTGAGCAGCGGCGAATTCATATGTAACTTCGTTGACGCCTTCATTTGTTGTGATAGCAGCAACTTCTTGAGCTGGTGTTTCAGCAACTTTTGTTGCTAAAGCGGCATCACTGTAGGATTCAACTTTAACTGTGGCTTTTTCACTGTCTTGGTTATAGCATTTACCAACGTATTTGATTGTGACAGAGGCAACAGCATATTCTGTAGCTGTATCTGTCTTAATCCATGTACCTGGGTGATTTGCAGCAGTAATTGTATCTTTCTTACCACCCATCTTAACGAATGCCCATTGGCCACCATTGTTGGCACCACCAGCGACTGTGGCATCACCATAGGCCCATGTGTCATTATAAGCGCTGTGGTTAGCTGTTTTAGCGGAGAAGTCAATAACTCTTGCTTGAACTTGTTGTTTTTGTGTTGCAGCAGCAGTAATTGTTAATGCACCAGCAACTTTTGTTAATGTATAACCACCATTAGCACTCTTTTTAATCTTATTGAAGTTAGCGGTTGGTGTGATAAAATTCACAACGCTAGAAGAGACACTGGTTGCTTCGCCCCATTCAATACCATCATTGAATTCGTAGCCTTCGTTAGGAATGATTTCGAAGTTGAATTGTGGTTCAGTTTTTGAATAATCAAATGGAGATTCACTGGAACGGGTGTAAAATTTGCCTTCTGCGCCAGCGTCGACGTTACTACCTGTTTCATCTTTTGGACCGACATAAACTTTAGCAGTGGCATTTGTTAATGCAAAGGTGATTTCATAACCATTAATGCCTTCTTGATGAACTTTTGGAGCAACAACGATTGCTAAATCGCTCTTAATCT
>JAFZLN010000011.1 GCA_017551465.1 Bacilli bacterium | reverse complement strand
TCACTTCACTGAAGCTGGTGCGGAATACGTCGCTGGTAGAGTCTGGGATATCGCTAAAGAATTCAAACTTTAAAAAATTTTAATAAAAATATTTTTTCTCTCAAAAATAGGTTTATAATACAAGCACTACCCTCTTAAAATAAGAGAAAAGACATAAAAATGAGGTTAATAAATACGGGAGTTTTTAAACATTCCGTATTTATTATTTTGCGCACATTATATATAATGATGTCACTATGGGAAAAACGATTAGAATTATTAAACTCATCTCTTTTATCATCATCGCTATTGAAGTTTTATTCGGCGGTGTCTTTTCCCTTATCTATTTCAATAATTTCTTCGACTTATATAATCAAGTGAAGCCAGAATACCTCGCTATCACAATGGCTATCATCATTGCCGTTGACTGTTTATTCGTTTGGGTAATCATTTTAGTATTATCTTCCTTAAGACAAAAAACAGACTTAAAAGCAGCCGCTATTATTGGTAGTGACGTGCAAGAAGCTTATAACTTTGCGATGATTGGTTTGGCCATTACCGATGACCAAAACGTCGTCTTATGGACTAACGACTTATTTAAATCTCGTCATATCGAAATCATGGATATGGACATCATTGAATGGCAACCAGAACTAGCGACATTAAGAGATATCGCTAATGGTGACCAAGTCGCTAAAATTGTTGTTAACTCAAGAACATATCAAGTTAAGCTCCTTCAAGAAGCGGGCTTATGGATTTTCAAAGATGTCACTGATTATGAATCCATTTATAACTATTCCAAAGACCAAGCTCCTGTCGTTGGTATTTTAGCCATTGATAACTATGATGACGTTGTCCGTGGTGACGATGACTTTAATGACGTTGTCACTAAAGTTAAAAACGATATCTTTGCTTACGCTAAAGAATACGGAATTCTTTTAAGAAGAATTAAAGACGATAGTTACTCCATGTTATGTAACTATGAATCATTTGCCAAAATGGTGGAAGATAAGTTCTCCATTATCGATAAAGTGCGTGGCGAATCCATCCGTGGTGAAATTCCATTAACTCTTTCCATGGGTTTGGCGCATGACTTCCCAGATGTTATTAAATTAAACGACCTTGCTAACGATGCCTTAGATATTGCTATGTCCCGTGGTGGTGACCAAGTGGTTGTTTCTGCTTATGGTCAAGAAATGAAATTCTTCGGTGGCAAATCTGAAGCCCAAGAAAAACGTAATAGAGTTAAGACTCGTGTTTTAGCCGACTCTCTTATCTCTTTAATCAACGCTTCTGATCGTGTCCTTATCATGGGTCACCAAATGATGGATATGGATGCTTTCGGTGCCTGTTTAGGTATGAAAGCCATCTGTAATCGTTTAAAGAAGAATTCTCGTATCGTTGCCGACTTAAAAAACACCGAATTCAAAACTAGAGCGGCAATGACATCTTCATTTGGTAAAGACGAATTAGATAAATTAATCGTCAGTTCTAAAGAAGCTGAAGATATGTTAGCCGGTAATACTTTATTAATCGTCGTTGATGTCCATATTCCAAGCATGGTTATGGCCCCTAAACTTATTGATAAAGCCGCGAAGATCGTTGTCGTCGACCATCATAGACGTGCAGAAGAATATATTGATTCCCCAGTCTTTAACCATATTGACCCAGCGGCATCTTCCACTTGCGAACTTATCTCAGAATTTATTAGATTCTCATCTATCAACCCAAGAATTGAACTTCCAAGTACATATGCGACAATCATGCTCTCTGGTATCTTCTTAGATTCTTCTTACTTCAAATCTAGAAATACCGGTATTAGAACATTTGAAGCTGCGACTATTCTTAAAGAATACGGCGCTGATAACTCCCTAGCGGATGACTTCTTAAAAGATGACTATGAAGAGCATAAGGAAGTTACTGATATTACCACTAACTTAGAAACCCCATACTATGGTGTGGTTATCGCTACAGCAAATGCTGACCGTTTATACGATCACGCAACCATCGCTAAAGCGGCTAACCTTTGCTTAACATTTAAAGGTGTACATGCCGCCTTCGTCATGGGTAAGGTTAGCAACCGTGAGTATCGTGTTTCAGCGCGTAGTGATGGCACAATCAATGTTTCATTACTTGCCGAAAGACTCGGAGGTGGTGGTCACTTCACTTCCGCAGCCGTCACCTTTAACACCAGTGACCCACGTGAAGTGAAAAACGCTATCTTAGCGGTCTTAGAATCATCATTAACAGAAGCCACAAACAAGGGCTTGCCAAAGAACAGTGAGGAGGATTAACGATATGAAAGTCATTTTATTAGCAGATGTCAAAAAACTCGGTAAAAAAGATCAAACAATCGAAGTCAGTGATGGCTATGCTGTCAATTTCCTCTTCCCACGCAAATTAGCGGTTCAAGTCACTAAGAAGAGTGTCGAAGTATTAGAAAACCAACAAGAAGAACGCAAAGAAAACGAAGCTAAAGCCAAAGCGGATGCTGAAGTATTAGCAAAACGTTTAGATGAAATTACCTTAAATTTCAAAGTTAAAACAGGTCGAGAAGGTAAACTCTTCGGTGCTATCTCTTTAAAACAAGTGACCGAAGAACTCGAAAAGCAATATAAGATTGCTATCGATAAAAGAAAATTCATTGATAAAGGACCACTTGATGTCCTTGGTTACTGGGACCTCAAAGTGGAATTACATAAAGGTGTTATCGCCAAAATTCATGTGCATATAGAAGGGGAGGAGAAATGATATGGCCGTTAGTAAAAATAGTCGTGAACTCCCTTATAATGCGCAAGCGGAGCAAGCGGTTCTTGGTTCAGCTTTATTATCAAGAGAATGCTTATACACTGTCTTCTCTAGATTAAACGAAGAAGATTTCTTTTTAGGCAAACACCAACTCATTTATCGCGCAATTAAGAATTTGTTTGACAAACAAACTCCAGTTGATGTTTTAACTGTCACTGAAGAACTTATGAATATGAAAGAACTCGAAACCATCGGTGGTGTTGAATACCTTCAACAATGTTCCGATGCCATGGTCGCTCTTTCTAGTATTGATTACTACGTCAATATCGTTAATGACCAAGCCGTCTTAAGAAGACTTATTCAAACATGTCGTGATATCGATTCTGCCTATTTAAGTGAAGAGATTAACGATGTTAACGAATTCATCGCTAACAGTGAAACCACATTAAAAGATGCGGTTGAAAAAAGAAGAGTCGCAGAATTTAAAAAAGCCAAAGATGTTGCTGAAGAAGTTAAACTCAACATTGAAACACCACAAGAAGTTAAAACCGATGGTGTTAGTGGTCTTACCACTGGCTTCGATAGATTAAACAATATTACACAAGGCTTCCATCCAGGCGACATGATCATTGTTGCTGCTCGTCCATCTGTTGGTAAAACCGCTTTAGCGCTTAATTTCGCCTATAGAGCGGCAAACCGTACAAATAAGCCTATTGCTATCTTCTCACTAGAAATGCCTGCGGAAGCGCTTATTAAGCGTCTTATCGGTGTGGAATCTTCCGTTTCCTTAACCAAAATTACCACAGGTAACCTTGTGGGTGTTGATAGAGCAAAAGTCGCTAATGCGATTTATAAAATTGGTAGTTTACCAATCTATATTGATGACTCCCCAAACGGCAAGTTAATGGATATCATCGCTAAGAGTAGAAAACTCCAAGCTAATGAACCTGATTTAGGTATGATTATCATCGACTACTTAGGTCTTGTTACCACAGGTAGTTCCTCTAAAGGTGCGGATTCTCGACAAGAAGAAGTCCGTAAAACCTCTTTAGCGCTTAAAGCCTTAGCAAGAGAACTCCAAGTCCCAATTATTGTCGTTTCACAACTATCCCGTGACGTTGAAAAACGTGGTGAAAATAAACGTCCTATTCTTTCTGACTTACGTGACTCTGGTTCTATTGAACAAGACGCTGACGTCGTCATGCTCCTTTACCGTGAAGACTATTACAAAAATAGTAAAGCGCCTAACCAAGCCGCTGGTAATAAGAAGATGGGCCACTTAAGTGGTAGTGAACGTTTTGAAATGGTAAAAGAACAAAAAGAAAAGATTACTGGTGAACCAATGGGTGGTGACGTTTCTTATGTTGAAGTGAACGTCGCTAAAAACAGAAATGGTCAAACCGGTAATGCCTATCTCTTCTTCTATAAGAGCTTTGGCCGTTTTGATGAGCCAAGTGAAGAATGGCTCCAACAAATGCGAGAGATAGCCGAAAACGCAGCGAACTAATGTACTACCATATTATTGCTTCTGGCTCCAAAGGTAATGCGACCATTATTGTCTCTAATAAGACCGTATTATTAATTGATATGGGCATTTCTTTAACGCGTCTTACTGAAGGTCTAGAAGAAATACATTTAAGCGTAAAAGACATCACAGGTGCCTTATTTACCCATAATCACACTGATCATATTTCGGGATTAAAGTTCATTTCTCCAAAGATTATGTACGCTTTAGAAGGAACGCTTCCTACATCTCTTTCTAATGTCGTTATACCAAATATTCCTTTTACAGTGGGGGACTTTACTATCACCCCAATTAAGACTAGCCATGATGCGATTAATCCATGTGGCTTTTTCATTAAGGATGATAAAGAATCATTGTTCTATATGACTGATACTGGTGTCTTTTTAGAAGACTCTTTACCAATCATTAAGAATCCAACATATTTAATTATTGAATCTAATCACGATATTAAGATGCTTTTACATACGAATAGACCATTTGAACTAAAGAACCGTATTCTTTCAGAATATGGTCACTTATGTAATGAAGATAGCGCGATCGCGACGATATCCATCATTGGAGATAACACTAAAGAGATTACCTTAGCCCATCTTTCTGAAGAGGCTAATACCCCAGAATTAGCGTTAGAGGCTTACGATAAAATTTTTAATCACTTCCATATTAATAAGGATAAATATATTATTAGGTGCGCGAACCAGTGGAAATCACTTTCCGGAGGAGACTTGCCTCATGAAAATTAAAATCTACGCGATTGGGCACTTAAAAGAAGCCTACTTAAAACAAGGTATTAACGAATATCTCAAAAGACTTGAACCATACACCCAAATAGAAATTATTGAAGTGGATGATGAACCAGTGAACAATAACCCAAGTCAAAAGGATATTGAAAACGTTAAGAATAAAGAAGGTCAAAAGATTATGAAGTTATTAAAAAATAACGAATATCTTATTGGCTTAGATTTAGTTAAGAAGCAATTAACAAGTGAAGAATTCGCTAAATATATTGAGGATAAGTTTGTTTTAGGAGGTTCTAATATCTCCTTTGTCATCGGTGGCTCGTACGGCTTAAGTGAAGAACTCAAGAACCGCTGCAACGATAGATTGTCTTTATCAAATATGACCTTCTTACATCAAATGACCAGATTGATTCTTTTAGAACAAATCTATCGCGCATTCAAAATCAATAGAAATGAGGTATACCACAAATGAAAGACTATGAAGAATTCAAAAATCTAAGAAAAGAAAAGGATGAGAATAATCCCTTCTCCGCTTTATACTTTCTTGAAAGTGGTGAATCATTCTATTTAGAACCAGTATTCTATACCCAATTAATGGGCTTTAAAGATCACTATGCAGATAAATTTCCACTTATTATCAATAAGATGCTTGAACTTGTAAAGAGGAATAAAAAAGTTGTCTTTACCGGTAATTTTGAAAATCCATTAACGGAAGTCGACAACTATATTTATTTAGAAGTTACTGACGTGACTGATGCCTTACAGATTTACGCTGAAGATAAGTCACGCGGTAGTGACTATGGGGATTAAGCTTGAGTAGGTCTTAATTCCTTCATAGAAATCCACATAATTCTTAAACCTAAAGTTAAGATGAAGAATAGTGGAGCTTGGCTTGTTAAGAAGAAACCAGCAATTAAAGTAATGATAGCAGGTGATAAAGCAAGTCTTGCTTCAATCTTTTGTGTTAACCATGGTGTGAAGTAGTTATTTGGATTGTTCTTACCACGGGTTAAGATCCACATGATGAAGCCCATCACAATACTTAAACCGAAGAAAATCGCTAAGTAGATACCACTTGTACCCCAGACATTAACAACCTTACTTGATTCATAAGATTTATCTAAAACCTTTTTGAAGTTGTTTAAGAAGCCTTTGGTGTAGTCATCACTTAAGATATCTTGAGCAATAACGTTACCTTCTTTATCAGTGACTTTTAATAAATCAGCTAAACCGGTTTGAGTGGCTTCCATGGTTTTATAATCACCGTTATAGGAAGAGGCCACTGCTTTAGTGGAATCTTGGCCGTATACAACCATAAAGAATGTATCTGGGAAGATCACCATGTAGCTAGGTGTATAAACACCTTCGGCTTCAGTAGATGCTTCAAGTGTTTTTAATTTATATGTTTTAGCACTAACAGCGGTGCTAATAAGTTTCTTTTCAGCGTTTGTTTGAACGTTGCTGACATAAATCATGAAATCATATTGGCCTGTGGCTTTATTTTCATATGTCGCAAATGGCTTTGTAGCGCCATATTCTTCATAGTTAATAGCCGCACCGTTTTCTTTAACGGATAATAAGTGATCAACACCTAAATCAAATTCAACATGACGATTATCATGTAAATCAATGGCCATCGCGGTAAGAGTTCTTTCTAAACCATAGGTGTATTTATTTAAAAAAGTGGAACCATTGACATTAGCTTGGGCGATAAAAATAGGGAGGACAGGCAAGAATAAAGATAAGACAAAGAAAACGATTGTTAACCATAATGGACCGTTTTTTGCCCCTCTAATTGCCGCGGCGTTATTGACCAATACGCCGAACCCATCTCTTAATACTTCTTTAGTTCTTTCTTTCATTTTGCTAACCTCGCAGTCAAACTATTTTACAAATATTGTTTGAAAGAGTAAACACAAATCGTTTTGAAGTAGTCTTAACAAATCGAAAAAGAATTTAATTTAAAAATTCTCGTCGATAATTAATCACATAAATATTAATGGCTAAATAATATAAATATTATTTCCCTGTTTTGCTCACATAACAAAATAACCATTATCAGCGCAAGAAAGTCAATTTATTTATGCTGTGCATATGTCAATATCATATCGTAGAGGTATACATATGAAAGAAATTTTCCCAAATATTCCTGAAATTAAATTTGAAGGAAAAGACAGCAAAAATCCTTTTGCTTTCCATTACTACAACCCAGACCAAATCATCTTAGGCAAACCAATGAAAGAACACCTCCCATTCGCTATGGCTTGGTGGCACAACTTAGGCGCTACAGGTGTTGATATGTTTGGTGCCGGTCCAGCCGACAAGAGCTTCGGTGCTAAAGTCGGTACAATGGAACACGCAAAAGCCAAAGTCGATGCCGGTTTCGAATTCATGAAGAAACTCGGTATCAAATATTTCTGCTTCCATGATGTTGACTTAGTTCCAGAATGTGCAGATATCAAAGATACAAACAAAGAATTAGATGAAATCAGTGACTACATCTTAGAAAAGATGAAAGGCACAGATATCAAATGTTTATGGGGCACCGCCAATATGTTCAGTAACCCACGTTTCTGCAATGGTGCTGGTTCCACAAACAGTGCGGATGTCTTCGCTTTCGCCGCTGCTCAAGTTAAGAAAGCCTTAGATATCACCGTTAAATTAGGTGGTAGAGGTTACGTCTTCTGGGGTGGTCGTGAAGGTTACGAAACATTACTCAATACAGATGTTAAATTCGAACAAGAAAACATTGCTCGTTTAATGAAGATGGCTGTTGAATATGGCCGTTCCATCGGTTTCAAAGGCGATTTCTATATCGAACCAAAACCAAAAGAACCAATGAAACACCAATATGACTTCGACGCCGCTACAGCTATTGGCTTCTTAAGAGCCCACGGCTTAGACAAAGACTTCAAGATGAACATCGAAGCTAACCACGCTACTTTAGCGGGTCATACATTCCAACACGATTTAAGAATCTCTGCCATCAATGGTATGTTAGGTTCCATCGATGCTAACCAAGGCGATATGCTCTTAGGTTGGGATACAGACGAATTCCCATTCGATGTCTACAGTGCGACACAATGTATGTATGAAGTCTTAAAGAATGGTGGTCTCACTGGTGGCTTCAACTTCGACTCCAAAACACGTCGTCCATCCTACACAATGGAAGATATGTTCTTAGCCTATATCTTAGGTATGGATACATTCGCTTTAGGTTTAATCAAAGCAGCTCAAATCATCGAAGATGGCCGTATTGATCAATTCATCGAAAAGAAATACTCTTCCTTCCGTGAAACAGAAATCGGTCAAAAGATCTTAAACAACAAGACAAGCTTAAAAGAATTATCCGATTATGCTTGCAAGATGGGTGCTCCTGAACTTCCAGGCAGTGGCCGTCAAGAAATGCTCGAAGCCATCGTTAACGATGTTTTATTCGGCAAGTAATTCTTAACTAAACTTAAATAAATACCAGGCATTTCGGTGCCTGGTTTTATTTTGCCTTCACATAATAAACATCTTAAAAAAGTAGAATAGTCCTATGCTTAAATGAGTAAAAGATGAAACAATAGAAACATATAAGAGGTGCATAATATGAAAAAACAAGCATTGTTTGTTTTGATGCTCAGTTCATTAATTTTAACTGCGTGTAATAATCCCACTTCTTCTTCTGAATCATCTAGATCAGAAATAAGCAGTGAAACCACAAGCAGTCAAACTTCTGAATCATCTGCGCAATCAACAGAATCTAGTCAATCAACTCAGTCCACACAATCAACTCAATCTTCACAAACATCCGGTAATGGTGAAGTCGAAGACCTTGGTGAAAAAGATACACATACTGATTTAATGAGCCGCTATTTAGCGGACCCAGATTGGACAAGTATTAAGACGTACGTTCCAAAGGTCAACGCTGAAGATAGTAGTTATCATAATGACCAATCTCAACCAAATCCAATCGCCTTAACATTTAATGAAGTTACTTCTGCGAGTAAGTACTACGTACAAATCGCTAAAAACAAAGAATTCACCAACGCTAAATTAGTGGAATCCACGACAAAATCTTATAACTTCTATAACTCTGAATTAGGACAAGAATATTACTATAGAGCGGCCACTAGTGAAAACGCTTTAAGCGCTGCTAAAGTCTATAAATTCAAAGTTAAAGATGCTGCTCCACGTTATATCCATGCTGAAGGTGTCATTAACTTCCGTGATTCTGGTG
>JAFZLN010000010.1 GCA_017551465.1 Bacilli bacterium | reverse complement strand
CTGCAATCATTTCTTATGGCCCTGTTATTAAACACATCATTGAAGAAATACCAGGCTACACTGTTGTGAACGCTATGTTCTTAAGACCAATTGATGTAGACGCTTTAAAATCACTATTAAATAAGAGACAAATCATTATCTATGACATATATGGCACAAAAGAGGGCTTTGCCTCATATGTGCTCAATTATCTCAATGACTTAGGCTATCAAGGCACAGTCAAGGTTTTAGCAATACCAAATGATTTTGTTAAACACGGCAATGTCTTAGATCAAGTTAACAATCTACATATCGCTTTTGATGATTTAAGAAAGCTTCTTTAAAAGACTTCCGTCGGAAATTCCGACAAAACTAAAGCGAAACTGTTGCAAAAAACGCAACACTTGAAAAGCTCATGTGCAAAAAATGCACACGAGGTAGACAAAATAGCAACTAGTGCAAAATATGCACAAGTTCATATATGCTGGAGTTGTTGTAAAAAACGCAACTACTGGTATAAAAAAGAAGACAAAAACGAATATTTCACTTACCGAGGATTCCTCGATAACTGAATTCTACGCAGGAATTTAAGCATTTGTAGTTTGAATGCATTAATGCTATCATAGATGAGTTAAAAAATATTAAGCCAGCAAATGAACTAGAGGATCAACTAATGAGAACATGGGAAGATTATAAAAAAGATGCGAAAGAAGTAAATGATACAGTTAAGCAAGACATTGAAGAGATGGAAGTTCTTGCTGCTATTGTTACAGCGATCATAGATAAACGTAACGAACTTGGATATACCCAAAGAGAATTAGCGGTTATCTGTGGTCTTCCTCAATCATCAGTGGCAAGAATTGAAGCATGCATTGTTAAGCCAAATATAGAAACGCTTCTTAGAATCATGAAGCCTCTTGGATTAACGCTTTCTGTCACCTGCATTTAAATTCTAGATAAATGATTTCGATGAATGACAAAATGGCATATATGATGAAATGAAATATGACAAAATGGCATAATAGACATTGATAATAGTGCCATAGTATGTTATTGTAATAGTGGTTAACAAAATGTCATTAAAAGAAACTAGAGAATCGTTTGGTATTTCCCAAGCTGCTGCTGCATCTACCATTGGTATGCCGTTGAGAACATACGTGCGTTATGAAAGCGACGAGAATTATGGTAATGAATTAAAAAGGCAATCAATGGTTGCTGCTCTTAATGATGCTTATAAAATAACAGAAACCAAAGGCCTTTATACTATCGAACAAATCAAAACTAAAATAGCAATGGTGATAAACGATGAGTATAAAGATACAGTGGAGTTTTGTTACTTATTTGGCAGTTATGCAAAAGGATATGCAAAAGAAAGCAGTGATGTTGATTTGTGCGTATCTACTTCTTTGTCTGGCTTGAAATATGTTGGTTTAGCGGAGTCATTGAGAATAGCGCTTAACAAAAAAGTCGATTTAGTAAGACTTTCCGACCTATCGAACAACGTTGGACTTGTTAATGAAATTATGAAAGATGGTATTAAGATATATGGATAATGTTAAAACTGATAAATATTACTTTGAAAAAGCAATTAATGATATAGACGCTATTGAAAAGTATTTTGACCATAAAACCTATGAAGAGTTTATGGCGGATTCAATGCTGATTGATGCCATTATGTTTAGGCTTGTTCAACTTATTGAAAACATCAAAAAAATATCTCTAGATTTTAAAGCTAGCCATTCAAACATCGAATGGGGCAATATCATGGGCTTCAGAAATGGAATCGTCCATGAATATGGCGAGACTGATTACACAATTGTCTATGAAGTCGTTAGTAAAGATCTGTTGGAGCTAAAGGAACTTTTTGAGCAATGCCTATGATTAAGTTACTTAAACCAATAGCCCATTGTTATGGTGTGATAAACGCTATTAATTTAGCAAAGAAAGTTGCTAGTGAACATAAAGATAAGAATATCTATGTTTTTGGTTTACTTGTGCATAATGAAGAAGTCACTAAAGAATTAGATAACTATGGTATAAGAACAATAGACTTAACTAATAAGAATCCATTAGAGGTTCTAAAGACATTTACTAGTAAAGATATAGTGATATTTACCGCGCACGGTCATCCTGATGTCTATGAAGATATCTTATCTATTAAGGGTGTCACCTACTACGATGCCACATGTCCTAAAGTTAAGGAATGTTTCAACGCTATCCGTAATAGTAAAGAAACAATCTATATTGGTAAACGTAATCATCCAGAAGCTAACGCCGCATTAACGCAAAATGATAATGTGCTGTTCTATGATATTAATGAGAAGTTTGACTACTCTAAAGTCAAAACTGATAATCCATTAATCATCAATCAAACAACATTATCATTTTTAGAGTTAAGCGATATCCATAAAGAAATAAAAGAGACTATCAAAAACCCTAATATCTTAGATGAAATATGTGATGCGACACTACTAAGACAAAAAGCTATCAATGAACTAGGTGATGATATTGACACCATCATTATCGTGGGTAGTAAGAAATCATCTAACACGATGAAACTATATGAAGTCGCT
>JAFZLN010000140.1 GCA_017551465.1 Bacilli bacterium | reverse complement strand
GAAAATCCAAAGATTAAAATCTAATGAATAGAATAATTTTCGGTGGTGGTTTCGATCCAATTCACCTCGGTCATATTAATATGGCCATTATGGCCCAAAAGGCTTATCCAGGTGAAGTGATTTTCGTACCCGCGAAAATTGCTGTTTGGAAAAGTTCTTCCATTCATCAAGAGCACAAATTAGCGATGGTGCAGATTGCCATCAAAAACATTCCAGGCTTCAGCGTGGATACCTTTGAACTTGATCAGCCAGAACAACCTCGTAGTTATCAAACCGTTGAGTATTTCATGAAGAAATATCCTAACGACAAGCTTTATTTTTTAATTGGTCAAGACCAAGTAAATGCCTTCCATGAATGGGCCAAGCCAGAAGAAATCGCTAAAAACACCCAAATAATCTATTATGAAAGGCCAAAATATGAGTTAAACGAGGTCAATGTGAATAAATATCATATGATCGCTATTTCTGGCCCTACAGCGGACGTTTCGTCATCTGATATTAGAGAACTTAGAAGCGCTTACTTACAAGAAGACGTCATTAGATATATCGAAGATAACGAACTCTATTTCATCAAGAAAGTGAAACCTCTCTTAAAAGAGAGTAGATTTAAACACTCTAAGTCCGTAGCCCATATGGCTTACCAATTAGCGGAGCATCATCATTTAGATTTCTCTAAGGCTTATGTTGCTGGTATTCTCCATGACATCGCTAAAGGGATTAAAGATGACGAAGAATTAAGGCTCATGAAGGAATTCTACCCAGGATTTTTAGATATTGGGGCATATGCTTACCATCAATTCTTAGGCGCAATGGTGGCCAGAGACAAATTTGGGGTCGCTGATCCTGAGATTTTGGACGCAATCAAGTATCATACGACCGGTAGAAAGAAAATGGGCTGGTTAGAAAAGCTAGTTTTCGTCTCCGATAAGATTGAACCAACCCGTCCATATGACTCAAGCGACCTTATTAAGGCGATGTACGATGACTTTGAACAAGGTTTTATAACCGTCTTAAAGGCTAATAGAGAATTCCTCATTAGCAAGGATAAAATGGTGGATAACCGTTTCACCGCAGACTGCTTTAAGTACTATTTAGGACTCTAGAAATAGGGTGAAAACCATAGAAAAATGGTCCCAGAAATGGGGCCTTTATTTTGCTTATGAGTATTAACACACATTTGGATAGAAAATGAACGAAAATCGCAAAAATAGGCAATTAGCTTTTATATGATTTTCGCTATAGATCTGGATAAGTAGTGATGAAAGTGGATAAGTCGACTTTTCCACATTTTCCACACACATTTTCGATTATATATAAACTTCGTATAATTGTCATTATGTTAACTTAATACGCTAAAAAATAAGATGTTACATAGTAAGATTAAAGACTGATAAATAGAGATTTGTCTTTCGCATCTCATTTACCAGTCCGTAGATTTCCACAGTTTCAGCATAATTTGAAACTACTAGAAATCTACTAATCATTCATCGTCATGAGAAATGTAATTGTTCTTGATGTAGCCGACTGCCTTTTTCTTTAAAAGTTCGTATTGCTCTTTTGTTAACCTATAACAGTTAATGACTTCAGCGCATACTTCTTCATAATCTTTAAGCAAATTCTTCTTCACTAGACTATGCAAAGCGCTGATTGCTTCTTCGCTGAGCAAACGCCTTTTATCGATTGGTCTGGTCTGATTGATGACTGCGATTGTTTTACGGCCATTGTTAATTCCTTCAATAACTCCAAGACGGATGTCGCTTGCTGGATTGATCTCTTTAGCTTTTTCAGACTTAAGCGGCACGACAGTAACCAAAGGATTTGCTATCGGACTATCTAATAAGACCGCTACGAAATGGTCTCCATGGATTTCAGAACCATATTCGATTGGAAATCTTGCTAAATAGACGTCGCCAGCTTTGACCGTGAATGCCGGTTCAAAATATTTGTACGCAAAGATATGCGTGTTCGTAAGCCCGTTACGATGTTTAGCGGACTCGCCTTTAAAGTAAGGTTGAGCTAGAGGGATTCTTCTTTTCTTCATCATCAACTCTTTCTTTTCCTTG
Source organism: Bacilli bacterium (assembly GCA_017551465.1). GTDB lineage: Bacteria > Bacillota_I > Bacilli_A > RFN20 > CAG-826 > RUG14515. The sequence goes on along the minus strand of JAFZLN010000140.1, from coordinate 2,667 downwards.
GTTGGTTTTTGTTTTTCTTTGCCGGTATCATCGTTTTTGTTCATATATTCACCTCCTTTCCTAATTTCAAATTAATGCGGTTTTAAATGAATTGCAAAAGAAAAAGACGTATTGAATTACGCCTTGTCTCTTCCAATAAAATTTTGAATTAATCGAATAATTCTAGGATTGGTTCCCCTAGTAAGTGCTCTGGTTTAGCAATTCCAAAGTTCTTAAGGACGGTTGCGCCGATATCACCAAATGATGCTCTTTCAGGGAGAAGTCCACCATTCTTGAATGCCTTATTATAAATAATAAGAGGAATCTTTTCTCTTGTGTGGTCAGTACCAGTCCAGGTTGGATCGTTACCATGGTCCGCGGTGATGATTAATAAATCGTCGTCTTTAAGGAATGGGAGAAGCTCCCCGACTCTCTTATCAAATCTTTCAATACATTCACCATAGCCGATTGGGTCTCTTCTATGACCGTATTCACTATCGAATTCCACTAAGTTAACGAAGCATAATCCGGTGAAATCATGGTTTTTAGCCTCGTCAATGGTCTTATCCATACCATCTTCGTTAGAGACAGTCTTTTGTGTCTTAACGACGCCATACATGTCGAAAATGTCACCAATCTTACCAACGCAGCTGGTCATGAAGCCATTAGCTTGTAAAACATTCATGACTGTTGGGGCGCTTGGCTTAAGCGCTAAGTCGTGTCTATGACCTGTCACACGCTTGAAATTGCTCTTATCTGTACCAACGTATGGTCTAGCGATGATTCTTCCAACCATCCATTCAGGCTTCATGCAGATTTCTCTAGCAATTTCACAGCATCTATATAATTCTTCAAGGCCTGTGACTTCCTCGTGAGCGGCAATCTGCAAGACAGAGTCACTAGATGTATAAACGATAAGAGAATTGTCTCTACATTGCTCTTCACCGAGTTCCACTAAGATTTCAGTGCCTGAGGCCGCTTTATTACCAATCACTTTGTGACCGGTTCTTTTTTCTAATTCATCAATGAGTTCTTTTGGGAAACCTGTATCGGTAAATGTCTTAAATGGGGTCACGGTATTGATACCCATGATTTCCCAGTGACCAGTCATTGTGTCTTTACCATTACTCACTTCGTGAGCCTTAGTAATGAATGCTTGTGGATGGTTCACTTTGCTTGTGCCTCTAATTGGATCTAAATCACCCATGCCCATCGCGTTCATCACTGGGACGTTTAAGCCGTTAGGCATTTTTTCACCGATATGGACCAATGTGTTTGAACCTTTATCGCCAAACTTATCAGCATCTGGTAGATAGCCACTGCCCATAGAGTCGGCGACGATTACAAAAATTCTCTTAAAACGATAATTTTTCATTGTGTTTTTCCTCACTTCATAATCTTATCATAATCTGACTTCAGTTTCTCGCTAGAAACATGTGTATATATTTGCGTTGTCGCAATATTAGTGTGTCCAAGCATGCCCTGTACCATCCTGAGCTGCGCTCCGTGGTTGAGCAAGTGTGTGGCAAAGCTGTGCCTTAATGTGTGTGGAGAGATGGTCATCTCAATACCTGCTAATTCAGCATATTCTCTGACTTTCTTAAAGAAATAGACTCTGCTGAGCGGTTCTCCGTTCTTATTTAAAAATAAATAATCACTCTTTTTGTGTTCGCTTTTGTTACGCACTTCGTTGATGTATTTTTTGATGTATTCGACAGCATACTCAGCGATTGGAACTTTTCTTTCCTTTGCACCTTTGCCAAAGACAGTAATGATACACTTATTGAGGTTCACTTGTCCACGCTTAAGATTAAGAAGTTCGCTAACTCTTAATCCCGAGGAGTACATTGTCTCTAGCATCGCTCTATCTCTAATTCCACTTGGAGAAGTTAAATCAGGCACTTCTAGAAGACGATCAATCTCTTCTTCACTTAAGCAATTTGGTAAATGCTTAGGCTTTTTCGGTGTCTCGATATCAGGAATATTACCGGTATAATAGTTTTCTTTCTTAAGAAAGAGATAGAAACTACGAGTGGAACTAAGTCTTCTTAATGCGGTAGAAACAGACTTACCTAATGAAAGCTCATACTTAAGGAACTCATATAGGTCAGTTTCTAACAAATCGCTTGTGTCTTTCTTTTCGGAGAAATAGTTAAAGAAGGCTTGTAAGTCTTCCAAATAAGATTTCCAAGTCTGAACGGAAAGACCTTTTTCCACTAAAACGTATTGGTGAAATAAATCAACGGCGTCTACTATTTCCATCTTTCTTCACCTCACTAGCTCTTTTTAATAATGGCTTCTTTAAGGAACGATTTAAATCGTTAATGAGCAATTTAGTGGCACTTTCTTCTTCGTGCCTAGAATAGTCAAATAAGCTCATTTGCACCGCCATCTCTTGATAATCAATCAAGTTTTGTAGCGTAATACCGACAAGTCTTAATGTCATACGGGCAAAGTTCTTGTCATATAGGTTGCACGCTGCATCGTAAATGGTTTGCCACTTGTTGGTGGGATTTTCAAAAGTGACTGATTTATTAAATGATTTAAATGTTTGGTCTTTGACCACGATTTGAATAGTATGACCAAGTTTATCTTCCTTAATTGCTCTTTCAGACACCTCTTTAGCGAGTTCTAAGAAATATTTCTTAATCTCTACTTCGTTATCGGTGTCATAAGGTAATGTTGTGG
>JAFZLN010000139.1 GCA_017551465.1 Bacilli bacterium | reverse complement strand
TAAGTCATCAATACAGGAGCCCACCATTGTCGCGGGATTAATCAATACCATTCTATCATCGACTTTAAGTCTATCTTTTAATAACTCCGCATATACTTGACTCCAAGATATATAGTTAGGATCTTTTTGTTTAATTGGTTTACCTGTTTCAATATCAAATGGACCAACACCATGCCAGTTACCAATATCATCTTCTTCCGCAAACTTATAGCCGTTACCTTTTTGTGTGGTGACGTGTAAGACAACTGAGCTAGGAGCGTTCTTCGCGTAGTTAAAGGCTTTCTCTAATTGTTTGATATCGTGACCATCTATATTAGAGATGAAATATAAACCTATTTCAGTAAAGAAGTTCTTTCTAATTAAGAGTTTCTTAAATTGACGTTTAATCCAACTAGTTAAGTGATAGAACCATCTAGTTAAGAAAGTCTTCCTTAAGAATCTTTGATATCTATCTTTACTTCTTAAGTAGCCTTTAGATAATCTGAACTTTTCAAAATAACGGTGCATTAAGCCACGTGATTTACCAATACTACGATTATTATCATTAATGATAATGATGATTTTATGATTGAAGTTAGCGAGGTTATTAAGACCTTCAAAGGCTACACCATTAGCTAATGAACTATCACCAATGACAGCGATAACTTCATATTTCTCTTTATTTAGGTCACGAGCTAAGGCTAAACCCATCGCTGCGCTTATAGATGTAGAAGAGTGACCAGCTTCATATGGATCAAATTCTGATTCACTTCTTCTTTGGAAACCTGACACACCATCAGTCTTTCTTAATCTATCTAGGCTTCTACCAGATAATATCTTATGAGCGTAACTTTGATGACCAACATCAAATATCACCTTATCACTAGGTAAGTTGAAATAGTGATGGATAGCCACGGTTAAATCAGTAGCCCCTAAAGAACTAGCAAGGTGACCACCATTTTTAGCGCAGCTAGCAATAATGTTATCTTTGATATCTTTACTAAGCTGTTCTAGTTCTTCAATACTTAAGCCTTTGATATCAGTAGGATTAAAAGGTTTATTTAAATCAAATTTTTTAATATCTTTTTTCTTCATGTTTTATGCATGTATATTTTGCCACACTACGCGCATAATCGCAAAAAATAATATTTTTATCGGACAAATTCATAAAATCGTCCCTATTTAATTTATAGGAGGCTTTTTATTAATGGCATTCAAAATTTACTTTAACAAGAAAACACGTCACCCATCTATTTCCTTGAGTGGCAAAGACAAAACTAGATGGGAAAATATGGAGATGACCCATAAACCATCGAAACATGATTCTTATATAGACATTGTCACCATTTCAAAGAATGGGTCATCGAAAACACATGTTAGGAAATACATTAGAAAGGATAAGCACGGAGCAAAAGGCAAGCGCTATACCCGAATCGGATTAAATAATGAATCAGAGCAAGAAATCAAATCTTATCTTAAATTGAAGCACAAAAAAAGATGATGGCAATCTGAACTAGCAGTTTGATAACTCCATTTAAGGATCTCACATCATCTAGGGTTATTTAATCACAATAGCGAAAGCATGTAAATAAAAATGATGATGTCAATCTGGTATCCCAGTTTGCTAGCCCATATAGGACAACACCATCTGAAGTTATTAAAGCATACTCGCAGGAATAAGTAAATAAAGAAAAAGATGATGTCAAGCACATCAAGATGCTTAATAAAGCTACATCATCAAGACTATTAAATCACATGTTTGAGAATCAGTAAATAACTACGCTGTCTGTTTCTTTCTTTGATGTCTGATGATTAAGAACAAAACTAATCCCACAAGGAAGGCGCCTAATAGATAGCCGCTATAATCGATAAGTACATCAGTGAATTCACCACTTCTTTCTGGGACATTTAATTGGATGATCTCTGTTGTCATAGCGATGATTAAACCAAAAGATAAAGCGAATATGGTATTTAAATAATGTTTAATCCATTTGAAATCTTTAAAGATGTAGTAAATAGATAGGGAAGAGAAGATGCCACTTCCCACGAATAAACCAAAATGACCTAATGACTTTCTAATAAAGGTGGCAAAGTCATTATAGTTTTCTGGAGTGACTGTTCCTGGTCTAACAGTATTCACTACTTCTTCACTAACGTCCACTACCCCTTTAGCGGCTTCTGTACTTTGCTGACCATTTAAACAAGAGTGATAAATGATATAAGCATTAAGGGCTACCGCTAGTACGGTAAAGATAATCATAAGAATTAAATCTAATTTGCTCTTTTTCATATATAACGAAGATTATACACAAATATTATACATTAACAAGTTGCGCATTTTATTTTGCGCAGTATAATTTAGATATGGATACTACATTAAAGCTAAAAAGAAAACAATTAGGTTTAACACAAGAACAAGCCGCGAAAGCGTGCGGTGTTTCTCGTCGTACCTATCAAACATATGAAGAAAAAGAAACTTTGAATGCCACTTATGATGAGATATATGTGAAGCTAAATCAATTAAGAGAAGAGAAAAAGTTTGTATATAGTATAAGTAGCATTAAAAAGATATGCAGGCCAATATTTAAGAGCGTTCCAGAAGTCGAGTGTGCATATTTATTTGGTAGCTATGCTAGAGGGGAAGCCACTTTTGAAAGTGATGTTGATATCTTAATAGTGGGTCAACTGAAAGGATTAAGATACGCTAGTATGCTTTCCGACTTAGATTCGGTATTAGGAAAAGAAATAAATCTTATAACTCATAGAAAACTAATTGGTGATGATACATCTCTTTTAGAACGTGTTCTCAAAGATGGTATCAAAATCTATTGCAAAAAGAATTAAAAACATCTTTTTGTTTTGGCCCTATAACATGCCTGTGGGTCTTTGCTCTTTTCGCAGTGGTAGCATAGTTCATTATTTATGAATGCGCCAGAGAAGTATTCGTCTAAGTTTTTCACTGTGGTTTCAGCGATATTAGATAAGGCTTCATTAGTGAGATAGGCTTGATGGGATGTAAT
>JAFZLN010000138.1 GCA_017551465.1 Bacilli bacterium | reverse complement strand
TACCGGCTTTAAATTCTTTAGATAAATATGCACCTGGGATCTCACTAATTGAGAAACGATAACTCTTTCAGCACCGTTAACGATAAATGTTCCACTACTGGTCATTAATGGTAAATCACCCATAAAGACTTCGGATTCTTGAATCTCGCCAGTCTCTTTGTGGATTAATCTGACGGTAATGTACATTGGCACGTTATAGGTGAGATCTCTTTCTTTACATTCGAGATATGTATGTTTTGGTTCACCTAATCGAATTGAGACGTATTCGATAGTTAACGTATTGGTGTAGTTTTCACTTGGGACTGATTCTTGGAAGACTTCATTTAATCCTTTGGATAAGAATTCCTGATAGGATTTGGTTTGAATTTCCACTAAATTTGGAAGTGGAAGATCACCAGAAATCTTTGAGTAATCATAACGTCCGTTATTAATTTGTCTAAGACTTGTGATATTTCTTGACATTACAATGGCTCCTTTTCTATAAAAATTTCTTTCGTTCACTTTGTGGCTTTGATAATCCAATAGCCTTTTTCTTTATGAAGCACGGAAACGTTTTCAAATACTGTTTCGATGTATTTGAGAGCGCTTTCTGCTCCCTGTTTCCTACGGATAACCACATAGAGTGAACCGCCATCAATTAAGTATTGTTTGCTCTCCGAATACATACGGTAGGTAACGACTTTACCAGCCCTAATCGGAGGGTTTACAACAATTGAATCATATGGTCCTTCAATCTTTTCGAAGATGTCACTATGAAGGAAGGTGACTCTGTTGTTTAAATTCAGTCGTTCACCGCTCTTTGACGCTAGAGCGAGTGCGCGCGAATTAATATCGGCAAGATCAACTCTTGCCTCTTTTGAATTTTGAGCAATGGTTAAGCCTATCGGTCCATAACCACACCCTAAATCAAGGATTCTCCCAGATAGTTGAAGGGGTAATATAACCTTTAAAAGGATATACGACCCCTGATCAATCTGAGACTTTGAGAATACCCCATTATCAGTGTAATATGCATAGTTTTGACCATATAAAGAGAATTTAATCTCTTTAACATTCGACTCTAAGGTCGGATTTTCATCAAAATAATGAATCAGATGGTATTAATAAATGAAAGTGAAATTATATAACTTCGACTTCTGCACCAGCGGCTTCGAGAGCTTTCTTGTGTTCTTCAGCTTCGACTGGGGAGATGTGTTCTTTGACTGGAGCTGGAGCAGCGTCAACTAACTTCTTAGCATCCATTAAGCCTAAGCCTGTGATAGCTTGGACAGCTTTGATGACTTGGACTTTGGAAGCACCAGCGGCCTTTAAGATCAAGGAAACTTCTGCTGGACCTTTGTTTTCTTCTTCTTCAGCTGGAGCGGCAGCTGCAACACCGACTGGGGCGGCTGCTGTGACGCCGAATTCTGCTTCGACGGCTTTGACTAATTCATTTAATTCCACTACTGTCATTTCTTTTAATGCAGCAATGATTTCTTCATTTGTTAATTTTGCCATAGTATTAATCCTCCTAAATTGGCATTATTTGTCCGCTACTGCCTTGACAGCGCAAGCGAAGGAGCGGATAGGTGCTTGTAAGCACGATAAGAACATGGAAATAAGACCTTCTTTGCCTGGAAGTTTTGCAACTTCGAGCATGCCGTTGGCATCAACGAATTTACCTTCGACGACACCGCCTTTGACGATGAGAACGTCTTTGTGTCTTTTAGCATATTTGGCAATGACTTTAGCACCGCCGATAACATCTTTAGAGAAAACAATAGCGTTTGGACCTTTTAAGATGCCGTTCATTTCGTTGTAACCTAATTCATCAACGGCACGTTCAACGAGAGAATTCTTGTAAACGTTCATTTCAGCGTTTTCTTTGTGAAGAGCACGTCTGACTTCTTGAATTTGGGCAACTGTTAAACCACGATATTCACAAACGATAATGGTTTGGCTCTCTTTAGCTTTTTCGGTGATAGTTTTCACTGTCTCAGATTTAGCTGCTAAGACTGCTTGATTCATATTCTTGACCTCCTTTTTCTAAAATTGTTTGAAGGCTCCAATATACGGTGGGCTTTATGCATACGCCTCGGTAACATTATTAAGACTGCTTCGTCCGTTACTGTCTTTGGTATATTGTGCTTTGATTTGATTAACGACCAGCAAATGTGAATTGAATGGCTGGACCCATGGTCGTATGGATGACAGCTTTTTTGAAGTAGACGCCTTTAACAGCGGCTGGTTGGGCCTTTTTAACTGCTTCGACTAAAGCGGTTAAGTTTTCGGCGATCTTGTTGGCATCGAATGACACTTTAGCAATGCACACGTGCATATTGGCTTCCTTGTCAACACGATATTCAACTTTACCGGCTTTGATTTCTTTGATAGCTTTCGCGATATCTGGAGAAACTGTACCAGTCTTTGGGTTTGGCATTAAGCCTTTAGGACCTAACACTCTACCTAATTTACCGATGTTACCCATCATGTTTGGTGTCGCAACGATGACGTCGAAGTCGAACCAGTTTTCTTTTTGGATCTTATCGAGTAATTCGTTACCACCAGCGAAATCGGCACCAGCGGCTAATGCATCATCAACTTTGTCGGTAATAGCTAAGACCTTTTTGGTTTTGCCGTTACCATGTGGAAGGATGAGAGTTCCTCTGACTTGTTGATCAGCTTGTTTTGGATCGACATTGAGTTTGAAGCTGACATCGATAGTAGCATCGAACTTAACAGTGGAAGTTTCCTTCACTAAAGCGGCTGCTTCTTCGATTGTGTAGAGTTTGTTTGCGTCGATTTTTTCAGCGGCGGCTCTGTAGTTTTTACTTCTAAACATTTCCGTTCACCTTAGTCAACGACTTCAACGCCCATATTGTTGGCGCTGCCTTCAACGATCTTCATAGCTGCCTCAATGTCTTCGCAGTTGAGATCTGGGAGCTTGTATTCAGCGATTTGTCTGAGTTGAGCTCTGGTAATTTTGCCAACTTTTGGACCTTTACGGCCAGTGGCACTACCTTTTTGGATTCCAGCGGCTTTTAAGATTAAACCCGCTACTGGAGAGGTTTTGATGACAAAGTCACAGGACTTGTCTTCATAAGCTGTGATAATGACTGGAACGATTTCACCTTTTCTGTCGGCGGTCTTGGCGTTAAAGTCTGTACAGAATTTACCCATGTTGACACCAGCAGAAGCGAGTTTTGGACCTGGCTTAGCTTCGCCACCAGGAAGTTCCATCTTCACGACTTTTGCGATTTTCTTCACTTGACTTTCCTCCTTTTGTAGATTTGTCAGTGCCGTGGTGATTGAGTGATCGCCACTCTTCCACGGAACGTACTTTTTCACACGTGCGCTTGCGCTCTCTCATGGCGCAAGACAACATGCTCATATATCGTATCAAAATACGTATGCACGTTGCAAGCAATTTTTTATATTTTAGATTAATGAAAGAAGAAATATGCAACTTCAAATCACTTGTGATTTGCAAATAGTTGACTTTTGTTATAACAAAGTGTATCATATCGGCATCAAAGAGAGCGAATAGTATGATTAAACGAAACAAGTTGTTGAATCCTTATCTATTGCTTATCATTTCGTTCCTAGCGATTGTTTTACTTGGCTCATTTTTGCTTAGTATGCCTTTCGTATTTAGAGACAATCCTAACAATGAATGGTGCCATGTTGGCACATATCTAGATGCCTTTTTCACATCACTATCAGCAATGAGTTTAACCGGTGTTACCACTTATCCAGATGGCTTGGTTAATACCCTTTCTGGCGCTGGTCAAATCATCGTCATTATTTTAGTGCAAATCGGTGGTTTAGGCATCGTTACTATTTTAACCTTCTTATTCTCTATCTTTAGAAGAAAACTACAGTTCAGAGATCGCTTAATGATTTCACAGGCTATTGCCTTTAATAACTTCAGTGAAATCGTGCATTTTGTGAGAAGATTAACAATCATTACACTAGTCTGTGAGTTAATTGGATTCGGCTTAGGTTTACCGGTGTTTATGCAGCTCTTCCCTAACGATTGGTCTCACATCTTATCTTATTCTTTGTTCTATTCAATCTCGTCATTTAATAACGCTGGCTTTGATTTATTTAATTCCACAAACTCATTAATCAACGGTTTATTTGCCAATAATGGCGGCGCGATTTTAGCTGACAATTGGTTATACTACTATTTCACTATTTACAATGGCTGTTTGTCATTGCTTGGCGGTGTCTCATTCCTCGTTATTATTGATGCGGTTATTGAACATCATAATCCTCGTAGATGGAGCTCATTTACCAAGATGGTTTTAGTGATGACTGGTGGCTTAATTGTGGTCATGTCTTTCTTCCTCTTCTTAGCGGATGGTTTAAAGCCAGATCACCCAATGAACATCTTCCAAGTTCTCTTCACCATCATCAATTGTAGGACCGCAGGATATAGCGTTTACCCTGTCAGTGAGATTTCATTACCTGGCAAGATGATATGTTCATTAATGATGTTTATCGGTGGCTCTCCACTTTCTACAGCGGGTGGCATTAAAATCACCACTATTTTCATTATTATGATTGCTATCGTTTCTTACTTTAGAGGTAAACGAATCGCAGTCTTCCAACGTACGTTCTCTGACAATATCGTCGCTAAGAGTATGAGTTTAGTGTTTATCGTTGTGACGATTATTGTTGTTTCCTTCCTTCTCGTCTCATTATTTGGCATTAAAGAAATTGAAGGACACACTGTTGATCCAAAGGTGAAAGAGGATTTGATTGGTATGTATTTATTCTCTTGTTTCTCATTCTTTGGTAACGTTGGTTTCTATACAGGTATTGAACCTTACCTATCGGTGGGTTCAAAAATTGTCTTATGTTTCTTAATGTTATTAGGCCATCTCGGACCTATGACATTTTTCCAGTTATTCCAAAATCATTTAGACAAAAACTCTAATGTGCATTATAGTTTTGTTGAAGAAGATTTTTTAATCGGTTAAAGGAGGACACTCTATATGGCTAAAAAATCATTTGCAGTTATCGGCTTAGGTCAATTTGGTATTTCTATCGTTGAAGAACTCGTTGGTAATGGTATGGACGTTATCGCGATTGATACTGATGAAGAAGCCGTTAAGAAGATCAGTGCTTTGCTTCCAACTGTCGCTGTTGCTAACGCAACCGATGAAGAAGCATTAAAAGATTTAGGTATCAAAGATGTTGACGCCGCAATCGTCGCTTTCGGTTCTCATATCGAAGCTAGTATTTTGACAACAGTTATTCTTAAAGAATTAGGTGTTAAATCTATCATCGTACGTGTTGATGATGTCTACTATATGCCAATTATGAAAAAGTTAGGTGCTACAGAAGTCATCATGCCACAAAAGGCTGCTGGTGTTGCTTTAGCAAACAGATTAGGCAACGAAGACTTCAAAGACTTCTATAAACTCGACGATAAATATTCCGTTGTCTCTATTGTCGTCAATAGCGCGTATGTTCCAGAACAATTGAAGGATTTAGCGACTAAAGATAAATATGGCGTCAGCGTGGTTCTTATCGTGCGTAACGGCCGTTCTTTCGTTCCTGGTGGCAATGACTCATTATTACCAGATGATACAATCTTCGTTGTTGGTAGTACAAAAGAAATTAGAAACTTCCGTGAAGCTATTAACGGTGCAAAAACAAAGAGAAAGAAAAAAGCTGCTGCTCAATAAGCAAAAGATAAAATTAAAACCAGCCTCATGCGAAGCTGGTTTTTTGTTGCTTGTTATTAACAACTTAAATCTTATCGATTTCAGAGAAGTCGACTTCCACCTTTGTGGATCTACCAAAGAAGATGGTTTCAAGTTCAACGACTTTGGTGTCACGGTTGATGGAGAGAATACGACCTTCGGTGCCTTCTAATGGACCATGGATAACTTTAACGTAGTCATCAACACTGTAACGGTCAAACATATCGGCATCGATTTCACCCATTCTCTTAAGAACTGGTTCGATTTGTTCACGTGGAACTGGGAATGGTTTTGTACCTTTACCAGAGGAACCGACGAAGCCGGTAACACCTGGAGTATTACGCACGACGTACCATGCGTAGTCTGTCATAATCATTTCGACAAAGACATAACCTGGATAAAGGTTTTTCATTCTTGTCTTATCTGTTGGCATGCCATCTTTCATGACTGGGACTTCTTGTTCCGCGACAATAATACGGAAGATTAAGTCTTGTAAGCCCATTGATTCAACACGACGTTTTAAGTTTTCTTTAACTTTGTTTTCGTGTGTGGAATAAGTATTAACCACGTACCAAGCTTTTTCACCTAATGTAGCATTAGATGATTCGCCTTCACTTAAATCGGTTGTACTATCTGTAAATTTAATTTCATCTGCCATGATCGTACCTCCTAGTTATTAAATGTCTTTTTGAGGACATCAATTAAACCTTTGCCTAATGCGTCTTCGCCCATTAAAAGTAAACCAGTTAAAGCGGCGATAACAACGACAACAATAATTGCTGGCACTAAGACTTCTCTCTTAGGCCAACGAACACGTTTGCCTTCTTTGATAACTTCTGATGTAAATTTTTTAACACCCATGAGAAGGACCTCCTCTACTTACTTATCTTGTGAAGCGTCATCTTATTACAACGCTTGCAGAACTTTTTAATTTGAAGGTTTTTTGCACCTTCCTTTTTAATTGTGGTTGTGTAGTTTCTTGAGAGGCACTCTTCGCAAATCAAAAGAACTTTTTCTCTCATCTCCTGACCCCCTATCACAATTAACTTTTAATACACTATCAAATTGCTTTTATTTTGTAAAGAAATATTTATCTCTTTACATGGAAGAAGCAGCGATTGAACTACTACTTGTGACTGGATTACCTGGGCCCAAAACCATTATGACCACAAAGCAAACAATAATGATTACCATGAGGACCGCCATAACAATTGCAATGAACCAAGGGAAGTGAATTGTTTCTCTTTTTTCATCAATTGGATAAGCTTCAGTTTCTTCTAATATCTTGTTTTCTTCTTCCATCTATTTCACCTCCACAAAATACTTCTTTGTGAATCTTTGGAATGTCGAGATGAATATCGTATCAAGCATGACATTCACGAACATGACGAGCGCCTGACATAAGAAAATGGTGACAAACAAATTGAAACCAAAAGCTAAGGCTTTCATGCACGAGCCAAATAAGAGCAAGAACAAGAAATCACAAACGAATGATGCAAAACAAATATGTAATGGACTAATAAACGGATTGTCTTCTTTACCCTTGTAGAGAGTGGAAAACAAAATTAGTCCGATAAAAAGCAAACCTGAGACGATTGGTACGACAATCTTAAACACTAATTCGACTTGTGCGTTTAGAAGTAGGAATAAAGTGGCCGCTACCCAAATAGCGGTAAGAGAACTAATCTCAATTCCTAACATAAGCTTTCTGCTTCTAATTGAACGAACAAGCGAGAAAACAAAATAAGAACCAAAACCAAGCACAGCATAAATTGCGGTGATTTGTAAGAAAGGTGGATATGTTCTTGGATCAAAGATTAGATAGCCAAATAAATCACTCGCAGCGCCCACTAGTAAACCATAAATTGGGCCAAGTAAAATGGAAGAGAAAATGATTAAAGCTGGGCCACAAAATGACACACGAACAAATGGCAAAACAGGGATGTAGTTGATAGCTACAACCTTTTGCATAATGACCGCTAGAGCAATGAATAAACCCGCTAAGCAAATCTTTTGAATTTGAGTTAAATTAGTCTTAAACCATTCAATGTGCATATTAACCTCATTTCAAGTTTTGTTTGATGTAAGCAGCGAACGCTAATGAACCAGTGACTAAGATGGCGTCTTCTGGATAATTAGTTAATAATTCATGAAGAGTTTCAAGAGCATTTTCTTTGAATTTGTAATCATCCAAATAAAGGAAGTAATCTTCTTCTGTTCTTGCTCTTTCGTGAGGGAAAGTCGTTAAAGTAATGTCCTTGCTATATTCGCCAATATAGGCAAGCATCCTTTCTAAGTTTTTGTCTTTAAAACAGGCAAATAATACATGAATTTCACGATTTTGAGTGACGTTTTGCAAAGATTTTGTGAGATTTAGCATGCCTTCTGGGTTATGAGAACCATCAACCACTAATAAAGGAGAATCTTGGAGGATTTCCATTCTCACTGGCATGTATGTATTAGCTAAGCCTTCTCTGATAGATTGTTCACTAACTGGGAAGGATTCATTTAATTTATTGATGGCTTCTAAAGCAATGCAAGCATCTTTAAGAGAGTATGTTGCAGCGGAATTAATTCTTAGATCTGCAAGTGTACCATAGGCGAAATTAAAGCCTTTATTTTCATACACTACTTTTGCAGGTTCAACTGACACTGATAATTGGCATTCGTTCTCTTTAGAAACTTCTACGATTGTGTTGATAGCTTCTTCATCCAACATGCCTGTAATGACAGGAACACCCTTCTTAATTATGCCGGCTTTTTGATAAGCAATTTCACAAATAGAACGGCCTAAAAAAGCTGTATGTTCAAGGCTGATAGAAGTGATAACAGAAGCAATTGGAGTAAAGACGTTTGTGGCATCAATTTCACCACCCATACCGCATTCAATAATAGCGATATCACATTTGTTTTTAGCGAAATATGTTAAGCCAATAAATGTTTGAATTTCAAATGGAGATAAAGCGAATTTATCAATTGTTTTAGCGTATTCATCAAGAATAGCTAGCATCTCATCATCAGAGATATTTTGGCCGTTAATGTTAATCATTTCGTTAACGACTTCTAAATATGGAGAAGTAAATAAACCGACTTTATATCCTTGGGCGCGATAAATATTAGCAAGATAATTTGCAGTGCTGCCTTTACCATTACTACCCGCAATATGGATTGATGGGACATTATAAGAAAAACCGACTTTTTTTAGAAAAGAGTCGAAGTTTTCTCTTTGGTACTCACCATGTCCAACATTTTCAAAATATGTTTTTAAATCTATCTTGCTCATATTAATCTTCTCCATTTTTAATGCTGCGCTTAATGTCTCTTTGCTTAATGGTTTCACGCTTGTCGTAAAGCTTTTTACCTTTCGCTAGAGCGATTTCCATTTTGGCTTTGCCTTTTTTTAGGTACACACGTGTAGGCACGATTGTGAAGCCATCACGTTTAACTTTTTCTTCGAACCATTTAATTTCTTTCTTATGAAGTAATAACTTACGAGTTCTTAATGGGTCATGATTAAAGATATTGCCTTGATCGTATGGATTGATGTGCATGTTAATAACTTCCATTTCACCACTTCTAATCACGATATAAGCATCATTTAACGAGCAGCCGTGTACACGTAAGGACTTAATCTCAGTGCCCGCTAAAACAAGACCACATTCTGTAAACTCACTTAAGAAGTAATTAAAATGTGCCTTCTTGTTACTAGTAATGATTTTGATTCCACTATCAGTCTTATTCATTTTGGGCCTCACGAGAAATGTTTCTAAGCACCTTTGTTAAACCATCATCAAAGAATGCGTATAGTTTATTATTCTCTCTTTTATACAAAATAGAGAACATTATCATATAGAAGAATATTACGAAAACTGTAAATATCAAAGCGGTGATTGTTTCACGAGGAACGAACAATAGGATAAGGACAATGGCGAAGCCTACTGAAGAAGCAAGAGGAATCCACGTATCTTTTCCAAACTTGAAACATTTATTTTTGATAAGAATAATTCCAACAGCAACTAACGAAATAAGCGCAAGAGAAGTTAGAACAATGTAAACAATTGTTAATGGATTCATTTTGCGTAATGGTCCAAGGACAAAAGTAAAGGCAAAAGCTACCAATAATCCAACAAGGGCTTTAAATGAAAACTGTAACATATCTAGCTTATTTGGCTTGTTTAAAACGATTGCTTGGTTTTGTAAATCATTATTAAGTTCAGTGAAATACTTATCCTTAGTGGCGTTAGCAACAGGTAGGAAAAACACTATTGTTATAAATGTTCCTTCGATGTTAGGAGCAAAGAACATTGTGGATTCAGTAATACTGTGAGCTAAAAGACCAAGGAAGCAGATTCCATACATAAAAGCGACACGGTATTGTTGTTTTTTGCATAGTTTGATAAGGCCTGCGCCAAAAATTGATAATAAGACAATATATAAGCATGCACCAAATAAGCCATGTCTTAAGATAATTTCTACTAGTCCGTTATGTGCACTTCTAGCAAAGAAGCCACCACTCTGATT
>JAFZLN010000137.1 GCA_017551465.1 Bacilli bacterium | reverse complement strand
AGCATGGCATCACCACTTGGACTTTACCTAATCTAGCGGTGAGATTGACATGTGCATTATCGAATATACGATAATGGCCTTTATCGGTGAACATAATAACTTTGTTCTTTTCTTCTTCATCAAAGGCGATTAACGCTACTGCGTTATTCTTACCTAAGCCAGCTACGGATTTCACACCACCAGCTTTACTAGAAAGAACAGTTAATTCGTTTTCGTTAAAGTATGTAACATTACCATTACTTGTTAAAACAAGTAAGTTGCTGTTGCCGGATAAGACTTGGATATCCACGACTTCATCGCCATTGAGTAAACGCATATTGCGTATTGGGCGCGAGCGCTTTCCTTTTTCTATCATATTTAAAGGCATACGCTTGATTTGACCGTATTTAGTTAAGACACCTAAATAAATGTCTTCTCTGAAGTCAGAAACCGCTAAACCTTTGATAATCTTTTCGCCAGCGGCAAGGGTTGAGAAGGCATTTAAGTGATCGCCTTCATCTTTCCATCTATTCTCGGTAATCTTATGGACAGGAACGCAGATGTAATTGCCCTGATTTGTAAAACAAATCAAATAGTCAGTTGTATTGACCATGCCTTGGGCAATAAGTTCGTCTCCATCCTTTAAGCCAGGAAGAGGATTATCGCCACTGCTACGATAAGATTTAAGTGTGGAACGTTTTAAGTAACCATCACGAGTTAAAGCAATCATCACATCATCTTTAGCGATTAATTCACGCTTATCGATTGGCGCGATTTCTTCTTTTTCTTGGATGAGTGTTCTTCTATCGTCACCATATTTATCCGCGATAGCTTTTAGTTCACGAACTAAAACACGGTTTAATTTGCTTTCATCTTCTAAGATACCTTTTAATGTTTCGATATCTTTTAAGAGTTGAACCTTTTCATTTTCTAAAGTGACCTCATCAGTGTGAGATAACTTGTATAATGGCATGGTTACGATAGCTTCAGCTTGTTCGTTCGAGAAGCCATAACGGGCCATTAAGTTAACTTTAGAATCGGCTTTATCTTTACTCTTTTTGATGATTTCAACCACTTCATTGATGTTTAAAGAAGCTTGAATTAAGCCTTCAACGATATGTAATCTAGCTTGGAATTTTTCTAGATCAAATCTACTTCTTCTTGTTACGACATCAACTTGGTGAGCAATATATGCATCAACATAAGTTAAGAGATTTAAAGTCTTTGGTCGACCATCCACAATCGCCACCATATTTGTGCTATAAGAAGAGACTAGGCCAGTCTTATTGTTTAAGTATTGTAAGAGCAATTCGACTTTAGCGTCTTTTTTACAATCGATGACAATTCTAATGCCTTTCCAGTCAGATTCATCACGCACTTCAAGTAAGCCATCAACCGCTTTGCTATGGATAATCTTATCAATTTCAAAGACGAGTTGATTCTTTTGTGTTTTATATGGAATTTCAGTAATGACAATCTGCTGATTGTCTTTGTTTTGGACGATTTCTTCTTTACTAGCGATTTCAATACGGCCTCTACCAGTTAAATAGATGTTTTTAAGGCCTTCGCTTTCATAGATGATACCACCACCTGGGAAGTCAGGACCTAAAACGAATTGCATTAAGTCTTCGCATGTTGCGGTCTTATGGCCAATACGATAGATGACTGCATCAATAATCTCTTTGAGATTATGAGGTGGGATTTCTGTCGCCATACCAACGGCGATACCTTCTGTACCATTAGCGAATAAGTTAGGGAATCTCGCTGGTAAGATGGTTGGTTCAAATTCGGTATCATCGAAGTTAAGCTGCATATCAACAGTCTTTTTGTCGATTTCTCTCACTAATTCATTACTGATTTCACTTAATCTAGATTCGGTATAACGATAAGCCGCTGGAGAGTCGCCATCGATAGAACCGTTGTTACCTTGGAAGTCGATTAATGGGTATCTAATCTTCCAATCTTGGCTCATTCTAGCCAAGGCTTCATATATAGATGTATCACCGTGAGGGTGGAAAGTACCCATAACCGCACCAACGGTATGAGCACATTTTCTAGTTGGCTTATTGAAGACGTTATTGTTCTTAAACATCGTGAAAATGATACGTCTTTGAACTGGTTTTAAACCATCTCTAACGTCAGGAATAGCACGATCTTGGATGACGTATTTAGCGTATGTCGCATAGCGGTCACCCATGACATCTTCCATTGGTTGTATGGAGATATTTTCAACGTAATTTTCTTCGACTAAATCAATCTTTTTTCTAGCCATAGATTACTTTACCTCCTTAATGAAAGTGTCAATTTTATTGAAGTCAACGTTCTCTTCAACCCACGCTCTTCTAACACTAGCGTCACGGCCCATTAAAACATTGACTCTTTTTTCTGCAAGGATTGGATCATCAATCTCCACTTGGAGTAATAATCTGGTCTTTGGATCCATTGTGGTTTCCTTAAGTTGGATAGCGTCCATTTCACCAAGACCTTTATAACGGCTGACTTTATAGCCACCGCCAACTTTCTTTTTGGCTTGTTCCAAGCCATCATCATCCCAAGCGTATTCTTGCACCACTTTTTTACCGTCTTCTTTATAAACACGATAAAGAGGAGGAACCGCAATATAGATGTGACCAGATGTGATTAATTGACGCATATAATGATAGAAGAACGTTAATAATAACGTTTGGATATGTGCACCATCTGTATCAGCATCGGTCATAATGATGATTTTGCCGTATTTAATATCTTCAATATCGAAGCTTTGTCCAAAGCCCGCACCAATGGTATTAATAATGGTTGCGATTTCTTCATTATGGACTAATCTATCGATAGAAATTGAGTCTGTATTAAGTGGTTTACCACGCAGTGGTAATATGGCTTGATGTAGTCTATCTCTACCTTTCTTAGCAGTACCACCAGCGGAATCACCTTCAACGATAAAAAGCTCGTTTTTAGCGTAGTCTTTAGACTGCGCTGGGGTCAATTTGTCACTCAAAATGACCTCTTGTTTAGGTTTTTTATTACTTCTAGCCTCTTCTTTGGCTTTACGCGCGGCTAATCTCGCGGTTTGTGAGGCTACACACTTGTTGATCAAGTTAATAGCGAACTCTTTGTTTTCGAGTAAGTAATAAGTAAACTTATTAAAGATGAAATTAGAGACAACAGAAACCGCTTGAGGAGTGCCTAATTTGCCTTTAGTTTGGCCTTCAAATTCAAGGAGCATTTCCGGGATTTTTAAGCTTACAACCGCGGTTAAACCTTCTCTAATATCACTACCTTCTAACTTTTTACCTTTGGTAAGTTTATAAGTTTCAGCGAAATCGTTGACGGCTTTAGTGATACCGGCTCTAAAACCAGTTTCATGAGTGCCACCATCTCTTGTTCTTACGTTATTAACGTAAGAAAAGATTGTTTCGTTATAGTCTTCATTGCAATATTGTAAGGCGATTTCAATATCAATTTGTGTTTCTTCATCGGTATCAGAAAAGCTGATCACAGGTGATAATGGATTCTTATTGATATTGACGTTATTGATATATTCCACTAAGCCATTTTCATATAAAAAGTTTTGAACTGTTCCGGTTTTTTCGTCAGTTAGAACAAATTCCACGCCTTTCATTAAGAAGGCACTTTCTTGTAAGTGGCTAGCGATTGTATCCCATTTGAATTCCACTGTGGAGAAAATAGTCGCATCTGGTTTAAATCTCACTAAAGTACCGTGTTTCTTACATGTACCAACGATTTCTAATGGCACGACTAATTGACCACCATTTTCAAATTTAAGGTGATAGATATTTCCGTTTTGATAGACGTTTACGTCTATCCATTCACTCAAAGCGTTAGTAACAGAAGCACCAACACCGTGTAAACCTGCAGCGGATTTATAAACCGCGTTATTGAATTTACCACCAGCGTGGAGTTCAGTAAAAACAACTTCGACCGCTGGTCGACCAGTTTCTTTATTGATACCCACAGGAATACCACGTCCTTCATCAAGAATACTAATGGAACCGTCTTTATGCATGGTAACGCAAATCTTTTTGCCAAATCCTGACAAAGCTTCGTCAACTGCATTATCAACAACTTCCCACACTAGATGATGGAGACCTGCACTATTAGTAGAACCAATGTACATGGCTGGTCTTTTTCGGACACCCTCAAGACCTTTCATCACGTGAATATCATCGGCTGTATATGTTGTTTTATTGATATCTGACACTATTTTTTCCCTTTGCAAGACTTAATTATATACAAATTAAGTTGCAAATATAAAGCAATTTTGTAGAATATAAAGGTGCGATTTGGAGGTACAAAAATGAATATATTTGTAAATATATTGGTGCCAATCATTTGTTTGCTAATTGGTTACCTGATGGGCAGTGCAAACATCTCAATTCCATTAGGAAAGATGGTTTTTAAGCAAGACCCACGTGAATATGGATCACATAATCCAGGCGCCACCAACTGTGGTCGTTTATGGGGTAAAAAATACTTCCTTATCGTTTTCTTCTTTGATGTATTCAAGACTATCTCCCCACTTTATATCTGCTGGGCAATCTTAACATTTGTTCCATTTAATAATGGTTTACCATTATTACCAAGCGCTTCCGTTATGTATGCTGGCAACGTTGATGGTTATATGATTCAATGGCCTGTCTATTGGGTTGCCGTTATTGGCGCTTTGCTCGGCGGCATTTATCCATGCTTCATCGGATTCAAAGGCGGCAAAGCCGCCTCATGTATGGTTGGCATTACCTTGACAACCTCATGGACATTCGGTGTTATCGGTGCTCTTTCCTACTACTTCACCTTAAAAAGAAGCGGTTATGTTTCCTTAGCGAGTATCATCACATCCATCATTAACGCGACAGTTACTTGGGTGTGGGCAATTCTTTTATTACTCAAGGTCATTCCAGTGGGTACTTATTGGCAATTTTTCGTTAACTGGGGACCAATGCTTTACTGCAATTATGTCTATGCCATTTTGATGACAATTATCTCCATTGTTTTGATCATCAGACACCGCACAAACATCGGCAGAATCAAAGCGGGAACCGAAAGACAGATCACTTGGATGAAAGTAAAAAGCAAGTAATTAATTAGTAGAGTTAATAACTTTGTTATTATAGACAAAAGCACTCATAACCGAGTGCTTTTATTATTGTTATAAAATGAGTTGCTAAATCTATGGAATCCAGAGATGATAAATGAAGTAAGAAACATCTGTGTCTGGATAGTAAATCATGAACAAATTTTCACGTCGATAAGTGCCATGAGGAGCGTCAAAATTGATCTTATATTTTGAATCAAAAGAGACATAATCGCTCAGCATTTCTTGCTCAATAAAGTCCATTAGTTTTGTATCAAACTCATTATCACTACCAGTCTTATCAAAGTATGTGTTAATAAATACATCCTTCTTATTAGACTTTGAAAAATCTAAAACATAATAGACAGGACCAGAGTTATCATTAAAGCCAGTGATGTTTGTGTAAGAAAAGAGTACCTTCGCGGAAGTTAAGTACTTGATTCCACTATTCTTTTCTACATCCTTTAAGATTCTTTGCTCTTTAGGCGTACATCCTAATAAAGAAACAGACATAAGGAATAATATAGGGGCTTTTCTAATGATTATGATCATAAGTTAAGATTACACGCTATCTTTTTGTGTTTCAAGGCTCTAAAAGCCTATCAAGGCATAAACAGGCATAATTATTGATAAATAGTGAATCAAGTATTGTAATTATATCAACAAGTTGATATAATAATGGTAGGAAATATGGATATAGGGAATGAAAATGCATTTAGCATTTATTTCCCTTTTCTTATATTTCGAAGGGCACATTATGATTAAGACAGTTAAAAGAACATATCGTTTTAGAATCTATCCCAATCCTTCTCAAAAAGAATTAATTGAGAAGACTTTAGGTTGTTGTCGTCAAGTCTATAACGACTTTCTTTCTAGGTGCATTGAATCGTACAGTGCTGATAAGAACTATT
>JAFZLN010000136.1 GCA_017551465.1 Bacilli bacterium | reverse complement strand
TTGGGTCCGTAGCTCACCTGGGAGAGCGCCTGATTTGCATTCAGGAGGTAGCGAGTTCGATTCTCGTCGGATCCACCAAAAGAGTTAAGACCGTGTTTGACACGTCAATATATCAAAGATATAAGTTGGAGGAAAAACTATGTTACAGTATCGTTATGGCACACAACTTTTAATCGAAGGTCAAGGTTTAGACGAAGACGAAATCACCGATTGGATTTTAGAGAACATGAAAGGTGATTCCCTCATCTGTGTTGGCGATGAAGAAATGATTAAAATTCACTTCCACACCAATGAACCATGGGATTTATTAAGCCACTGTGCGACCTTAGGTGAAATCTTCGACATTGTTGTTGAAGATATGGATCGTCAATCAAGAGGTTTAAAGGGTTAATCCAATAAACTTCGACTCACATGGACCATTAACTCAATCGGTTAGAGTGGACGGCCCATAACCGTTATGTTCCGGGTTCAAGTCCTGGATGGTCCACCAAATGGAGAATTACCCAAGCGGTTGAAGGGGTCGGTCTTGAAAACCGATAGAGGATGCAAGTCCTGCTAGGGTTCGAATCCCTAATTCTCCGCCACGTAAAAAAATACGGCATTGAATACTCAGTGCCGTTTTTATTTTTCTGAATTATTGAACTGTGAATATAACAGCCTCAGAATATCCTAACATCGTGAATATCAATTCAGTGGTGCCAGTTTTACTAAAAGTAATCGCGTAAGTTGTGTAAACGTAATTACCACCGCGCTCAATAGCCTTTAACTGACTATAAAAATCTGCCTTATAAGATAGAGTGTAGAAATTTGCGTCACGATATTCTTTGAATCGTTCGTTAAAATCTCCAACGAGGTCGGCAAAGACCATAAGATTGTATGAAGTATCTTTAGACACTGTGAAAGCCCAATTGTCGTTGACACGTGTTCTTGTTTTTTGGGTCGCAGGGTCTGTCATATCTGGTTCGATGTTATAGACTTTTAAATCATAGTTTGCCCATTCAAGAGATATTTCTTGATTGTAGTTGTTTAAGAAACGACCATACTTCAAAGGATAAATGGAAACATTTTTCTTTTTATCGTATTGTTCGACTATTAATTCTTTTTCTTCGTTAACTTTGAGTTCGTATGAATCAAATGATGCTTCACTATAGTTCTCGTTAGCTTCGTAAATAACGCTTTTCTTTTTAAGACTATAAATGACGACACGTTTTTTAATATCGCTAGAACCACTTTGCTGTAGATTGACACAGACATCTAGTGAACTGTCACAGTCAATGTCACTGACAAAGACATTATTTAGTGCATATTTATTGAGATTCATTTCATAATCATCAAACTTCAAATAACGGTCATTATTCTCACGATCGATTTTATAAGTGAGTTTATGATCTTTTAATTGTTCTACTGTGATTTCAATCTCTTCGTTTTCATGTGAAGCAGGAGTCTTTTGTTCGAATGTATAAACCAACTCTCCTTTTGCATATTTGCCATCAAATCCAGTAGACGAAGCATTTGATGATGAATTACTTGCACATGCTGTTAAAAGCAAGGCAGCGAGTGATAAAAAATATGATTTCTTCATACTTTAATTATATCCCATATATAAAGTTTTGATAAGTCAATAATATTGCCCACTCGTGAGATATGTTCGCTTGTTTTTCTTTTCTTTAGAAAATAAAGTGCTATGATAGTTGCTATTATGAAAGTTAAATTAATCAAACTCACTAAAGAATACGAAAAACAACTAGGGGAAATGATTGATGAATGGAAACTAGATCAACAAGTCAATCACACTGATGGCTCACCTTGGGTAATCTTTAAAAATGATTATCGTGATTTTGATTATTATTTAGAACATTTAGAAACTAAAGATACTTCACAAGGTTTTGTTCCTGATTCTGTTTTCTTCTTGTTAGATGAAGAAAGAAATAGATTACTAGGGGCAGTTAATATTCGTCATTATTTAAATGAACACTTGCTTAAATGTGGTGGTCATATCGGGGATGGTATTAGACCTAGCGAAAGAAAAAAAGGCTACGCTACTGAGATGATTCGATTAGCGTTACTCGAATGTAAGAAGCTCGGTATTGATAGAGTTTTAATTTGCTGTAACTCTTCTAACATTGGTTCAAGAAAATCAATCCTCAACAATGGTGGTGTTCTTGAAAACATCGTCATGGATGATGGTGAGCCTATGGAAAGATATTGGATAGATATTAAGTAATATGACTTGGCAAATTTTATTAGCAATCTTCTTTTTAGGTTTAGGCTTAGCAATGGATGCTTTTTCCGTGGCTTTAACGGATGGCTTAACTTATACCGATATCAATAAAAAGAAATCGTTCTTTATTGCCGGAACCTTTGGTTTTATGCAAGCTTTAATGCCTTTAATCGGCTTCTGGCTTGTTGAAATCGTTGAAACCATAGCAGGAGGTCTTGCCGGTGAACAAGCTGGTCAAATCGCCTCAATCGTGGTGAAATGGGTCGCCTTTGGCTTGTTACTCCTCATCGGTGGTAAGATGCTCATTGAATCCATTATTGAATTAAGAAAACAATCTGAAGAAAAGACTGCAAAGAAGTTCTCTTTCAAAGAAGTTATATTCTATGGCTTTGTGACCGCGGTTGACGCTTTAGCCGCAGGCGTTACATTACATGCGGGCTTATCAAATACGGCTACAGTGTGGTTACATGTCTCTATTATTCTAATAGTGACATTCATTATGTCTTTAATCGGTTTGTTCTTAGGAAAACAAATTTTGAAATTATTAAAAGGCCGCTACGAGATATCGGGTATCTTCGGCGGCATTATCTTAATCATTCTTGAGGTTGTAGTGGTTCTCTTCTAATAGAATCATCTAGTTTCTTTAAATCTTTAGGAAGAGTAACTGCGATTGCTATGATGTTACATGTCGTAGCGATAACCCAAGTGATTGGGAATAAAGCATAGAGCCAGAAGACTGTATGGAACATTTCAACGTTGTTGAAAACAGTTAAAATCAAAAGAATTCTTAAGCCAGTACAGCACACTAAAGTGGTGACCATTGGGAACGTGGATCTTTTCATACCACGTAGCGTTGCGGCAGTGAACGCCATTGTAAAGTCAAAGAAATATAAATAGCCCATCAAGCTAAGTCTCGTATAACCAGCGGCAATAGATTCTTCGTTATCAACGAATAGTGATAGAAGTGGTCTATGTAATAGAAGAGTAACTAAAGCGATGATTAAGCAGAATATTGTGCCCCATGTTAAACCAAAGAGAATGCTCTTCTTGATATTCTCTTTTTTCTTCGCTCCAGTGTTTGCGGCGATATATGTCATCGTGGATACAGCGATTGCGTCACAAACTGCAAAGAAATAGCCTTCGATATTACCAGAAGCAGTGGCCCCGTTTTCTAAGTTAACGTTACCTGGATCAATCGTATATAACGATGATTGAATAAAGACATTTGGTAAAGAGAAGAAGAAACCTTGTAAGCCCGCTGGTAAACCAATCTTGAGTACTTCTAAAAGTACAGGACTATCAATTCTAAACTCTTTAATTTTCAAGCTGACGTAGTTACGTTTACCTTTGATTAAAACAAATAAGCAAATAATCGCAGAAACCGCTTCAGCGATAATCGTGGCTAAAGCCACACCCGCAACACCCATGTGCATCGGAAAGACAAACAAACAGTCAGCACCAACGTTAATTGCACCTGCAATCATCAGCGCTAAGAATGGTGAGAGTGAATCACCTTGCGCTCTTAATAATTGAGCAGCATAGTTATAAACCATCAAGAATGGTAAACCACAGAAATAAATCTTTAAATATAATGCCGCTTTAGCAAAATAGTGGGCTTCTGTACCCATTAACTCCAATAAATTATCACTAATAAAGAAGCCTAAAACGCCGACAAAGAAACCAGAGATAATAGCAAAAATAAGCGAGGTATGTAGTACTTTGCTCGCTTTTTCTTGATTACCAGCGCCCTTAGCTTCAGATAAGACAACATTCGCACCAAGAGAGACACCAGTGAACACCACAATGATTAAATTGATAAGCGCGGTGTTAGAAGCAATTGCGCCCATCGATTCAGCGGAATCACCATAATGGACAGTGGTTAAGTCAATCGTGGTGTATAGAAGTTGCATAATTGTGGTAAGCATCGCTGGTATAGCAAAAAGAATTATCTTGAGAAAGATATTTCCAGTCGTCATATCGCGTGGCTTAAAGATGTGAGCAATTCTTTTTATCATGGCAAAAATTATATGCTTTATATTTATTAAAGCAAGCGATTTGCTTTTAAAAGAAAAAGGGAACTATTAGTTCCCTTGTCTATTTGAATATTTGATCAAGTGATTTCTTTCTATCGCTTAACCATTTAGTTAAATAATCAACTGCATCCTGATGTGTTTTAAAGCTTCTAGCGACATCTGGAGTATATTTAGGAGTGATTTGTCCTAAGTTATTCCATTTTTCATAGTTCTTCACATAATCATTTTTAAATGCGGAAGCGAAGTAATTGGCCTGCGCAATCGCGCCTTCTAAGATTTGCGAATTTTGGAAGACGCTATAATATTTCTTAAACATACTTCTAAAGAAGTTAGTTCTAGAGAACATAAAGAACCATGGGTTGAAATTGCCTTGGCTTTTAGAACAATATTCTCCTGAACTACCATAACATTCACTAGTGTTCACGTTACCGCTGCTCCAGT
>JAFZLN010000135.1 GCA_017551465.1 Bacilli bacterium | reverse complement strand
TGGAACTACTAGAACTTGAGGAAGAACTACTACTTGAGCTGCTGGAACTGCTTGAAGAAGAGCTGCTGGATGAACTAGAGCTGGAACTAGATGAACTACTAGAACTACTGCTAGATGAGCTCGATGAAGAGGAGCTCGAAGAGCTACTTGTAGAGGAACTACTACTAGATGAGGATTCTGAAGAAGAAGTATCAGAGGAAGAAGTATCCACTGAGGAAGATGTGCTTTCGCTAGAATCTCCACTTGTGGAAGTATTTGCTGAGTCTTCGCTTGTGGATGTGTCTTTGGAATCATCATTAGAACTGATTTTGGTTGTATTTCCATCACCACCAAAAGTAAAAGACCATGACTGACAGCCACTTATGGCGGTCATCGCAACTAATGTAACACCTAATACTATTAACTTCTTCTTATTCATGTTGTAATGCCTCTAATCTCCCGGCATAGGAAGTTTATACCGGAAGGAAATTATAGCACAATGAACCTTAAAATAAATAAAATCCATTTAATTTATTTGGTTATGCTATAAAATAACTAGAGTATGTCATTACAAAAGTATCTCAATAGTTTAGAAGATATGTCAGGTAAGAAAGTGCTTATCACCGGTGGTACCTCAGGTATTGGTTTAAGTATTGTCGATCAATTACTCAATAAACACGCAAATGTAGTTGTTTTAGCAAGAAACCAAAATAAGTCAAAAGAGGTTAAAGATAGGATGCTAGAAAAGTATCCTGATTCTCACCTTGATTTTATCAGTTATGACCAAAGCGATTATAAGAGTATTGAACGCGCCACTGAAGTGATTTTGAAAGAACATAATGACTTCTATGCATTAATTCTTAATGCTGGATGTTTTACTACATATAAGACACAAAAAGCGGAAGAAGATATGTCCTTAACTATCAAGACAAACTTTGTTGGACTGGCATATTTCCTTAATATATTAATTCCTAAATTAAATAATAAACATCGCATTATCTTCCAAGGTTCTTTAGCCGCGGGCTATTATTTCAAAAAGCCAGATAGTTTGGAAAACTATAAAGCAAGTAGATTTCAACAATACTGCATGTCAAAAGCAGGTGTTGAAGAGTTATATCACCACTATCGTGAACTTGGATTAGACAATCTATCTTTCTATCTTGTGGAGCCAGGCTTAACTAGCACCGATATCTTAAGAGACTTTCCGTTCCCAATTAAACAGTTAGGCGGTTTGTTCCTTAAGATAGCGTCCCATTCCGTTAAGAAAGCTAGTTTGACTGCTTTACTTGCTTCGCAAGAGAGTGTTGATCCTTGCTATATTGTTCCACGTGGTCCGTTTGAATGGAGAGGCTATCCTAAAATCAAGCCATTTCCTAAAAAAAGAATTAGACCTTATCTATACGAGTTAGTTGAAAAAGAAATTAAATAGGAGAACTAAGTTCTCCTATTTTTTTATGCCGTTGGAACTCCGTTAATGGAATAGACGTAAGTAAGATTATCGAACTCAGGAGTATTAGATTTGTAGAAGAACGCTCTACCGTAGATGATAACTTCATCACCAACTTGCAATTCATCAACACTACTCCATGTGCCGTGATTATTACCTTCAGTTTTCTTTAAGTAATAAATCATGATTTCATAATCAGTTCCTTCATCTTTAATATAAGGCATGTACATATCACCTTGTGTAGAAACTTTAACCGCTTGCCTACTAACGACACCTTTATAGTACATAGCAATCGATCCCGCTTCAGAAGCACTTGAGCCTGGATGAGTATAGGCATATTCAAGGGCCTCTTGCACTGTTCTTGGATCTGATAATGTGCCTGCGTGACCTTGTTGAGGCTGTGGTCTTGTACCAAAGCCATCATTACGGATGAAACGGTCCAACAAATCTCTAGCGTATGTACCACCATTTTCTAAATAACTAACGACATTTAATGATGTGTAATAGTCAACTGTGTAAGTATCTGTTACTAAGTAGTAAGTTTCACTATCATTGATGTTATTTTGGACAGATTCACCATAACTGGACCATTTAGTAAAGTAATTGCTATTACCAGTGATGAATTGTGTATATCTTAAATTTCTACCAGAGATAGAACACAAAGCGATATCGTTATCAAATGGGAATAAGTTATATAAGTCAGCGTATGTGACATCACCAGTTGGCAAATTAGAGCCACGGCAAGAGATATAACCACCACCGAGGATGAGATTGTATTGTGAACCCCAGGTAGTATTGCCATATTCATAATATAAATCTGCGACTTTTTGCTTTAATTCAGAAGCATATCTAGTGGTTTCATTATAGCCACTTACTTCGTAAGCGAATTCATATTTATCTTTGTATTTGTTTAAAATGTTTAACGCACCAGTGTCTTCTGCATAATTACGATATGGAGAGTAGCTAAGTGTTGTGTTATAGCTAACTGGTTCACTTATTTCGCATGTCTTATTGGTCAAGTTTAAATCAACACTGATGCGGTAGAAGTTTTCATTATAAGCGTTAGATTGAATGTGATAGATACCATACTCATCTTTATCGGCATATTGGTTATGGCTATGGCCTTCTAGAACTATGTCCACGTAGTGACCAGAACTTAATTCATAGTCATAATCATTTTCGTTATAAGTGCCATGGAGAGAATAGATGATGAAATCACAGTGTTCTTCATTTCTTAACCTATTGGATTCTTGTTTAACAAGATTTGTTAAGGCGTAACCTGTGGCAAAAGTAACATCACTTACTTTGCTTCTAGAGATAGAAGAATAGCAGTCGCCAATCGCACCGATAACGCCGATTTTAGCTCCACCACGGGTAAATGTGACGGATGGAGATAAATAATCCACTCTTTGATTATTGCTTCTATTTAAGACGTTAATGCCTAGCGTTGGGAAGTTAGCAAGTGCTTGATTGCTTGTGATATATTGAGAACCCCAGTCAAATTCGTGGTTACCAACAGTCATGGACACGAAGTTCATATAGTTCATCCATTCGGTGAACACGTTACCACGAGTAAGGCCACTTTCTACGGAGCCTTGCCACATATCACCTTGAGAAATGAAAACGGAATTCTCGTTAGAGAGTTCTTTTAACAAAGTTGTGGTTTTCGCTAAGCTGATACCCTTACCTTCGGTATCAACGACATTACCATGTGTATCGTTGAAGGCAAAGATGTCAAAAGACACATTTTGTGGAGCTTGTGAGCTTGAGGATGAGGATGAAACGCTCGAAGAGCTTGAGCTGGAACTAGAACTTGATGAACTACTGCTAGAAGAACTGCTAGTTGAGTTGCTGTTAGAAGAAGATTTAGAACTTGAGGTAGAAGAACTTGATTTATTAGAAGAAGTGCTGCTACTTGATTTAGAAGAACTAGTCACGCTTGATGTGATGGAATTATCTGAGGAAACACTGCTAGATGAGCTGTTTCCATTTGAGCCAGTTAAATTACAAGCTGTGGCGCACATCGCGATGAGCATTAAAGCGCCTAACAATAAACTTTTCTTTTTCATAAAAAATCCTTTGCAATTATTAAATAATAAAATAACCATTTTTTCAATGGTTAATTTAGTGTTTTATTTTGATTGTGGCACACTATTTCTAGCGTTCACGACGAGCGTGACCAGTATCAATATAGTGTTTGTTTTTATCTTGATACATCAATTCTTCAGCCTTTCGAACGGCCTCTTCGAAAGAGATATCGCCCGCTTTTTTGTCGATAAAGCAGCAGCCAATAGCGGCGCTATACTCACATTCATGCATCTTTTGTCTGATTGTGCTCATAGCGTTATCTAATTGTTCGATTCTACCTTTGAACATCAAGATGACAAATTCATCACCACTGACACGATATGCACACATGTTGGAAGGCTCAATACTGTTCACAAAAATCTTGGCTAATGAACTAAGTGCTTGGTCACCAGTTTTATGGCCATAATTATCATTAACGAATTTTAATTCGTTCATATCAATTGCAATAAGGCCATTAATAATGCCTTTATAGCGGGAAACATCTTCTAGATATGTTCTTCTATCATAGAGATTAGTTAATGGATCTCTAGAAGAATTGACGGTCATGATAAATATGTAATTAATAGTGGCGCAGATTTCACAAACGATGTTCAATAAATCGTTTCTTTTAGACACTACTTCGGCCACAACTGTTGCAAGGACAAAGACAACACAAATAAGCAATACAATGCTGTCACGGCGATGTCTACCATTAAATCTAACCGTTGAAACATATACTACAACGCCTAAATAGAACAAGCATAAAGCGTGAGAGAAGAAGTTGAGGAATGTCCCTCTATTGAAGCTAGCCGTTACCCCATCATCATTCATCTTGTAATAGAACACTAAATGATTTAATGGTTCGACATTCATGAATAATGGAAGAATATAAACTATTGTATTTACAATAAGAGGGATGCCGAGCATCCAAAAGAACCAACGTTCGCGTCTAAATTCCATATTGGCAAGCAAGACGAAAAGATATAGTAATGTCGGGCTTAATATGTAGCCTATTGATGTAAAAATAGTACCAACAATAGGAAGGCCTGCTCTTTGTGAATACTTTTCGAGCGCACAAACAATAGATAAAAACAAAACAATTGTCGTGAAAACAAGAAAGTAGACGCTCTCTTTTTTTCTGATATTTAAATTTCTAAAGGCCAAAAAGATCATGACCGATGAAATAGCAAATAATGGTATGTTTGAAACTAGATAACTTGGTATATCCATAATGCTGTAGTAAAAGTTAGTGGTATTTTAAAACACTTTATAAGGAAAAATCTACATATTTTTGATTTTTAAATAAAAAATCATTTTTTGACCATGTTAAAAGTTTATAGACAATCTTGCGATTTCTTCGGTTACTCACAAACACACATTTTTATTAGATATAATCGTAAAAAGGTGTATACTAAAAGTAACAGAAGTAGAATTATGTAACAGTTCTACAAATGGAGTTGACATATGAGTTACACAAAGGAAGATATCCACCAAATTGTGGAGAAGCAAAGAGAGTTTTTCTTATCCAACCAGACTCTCGACATTTCGTTTAGAAAAGAACAATTAATCAAATTAAGAAATGCAATTTCTGCGAATCAAGACGCTTTAGAGAAGGCACTTTTTGACGACTTAGGACGTAGCGATGCAGAAGCATATTTTTGCGATATCGGTGACGTCATCATGGAAATCAATGAGATCATTCATGGTCTTAAAAAATGGAGCAAGCCTGAGACACATTTTTCTGGATTAGCGTGCTTCCCAAGTATTTTCACAAAAGTTTATAAGATGCCATATGGTGTATCTTTGATTATCTCTCCATTTAACTTTCCTGTTTTGTTATCAATTGGTGTACTAGCCGCTTCGATTGCTGGTGGTAATACCGCTTTAATTAAAGCCAGTAGTAAATCAAAAGCCACTACTCAAACATTAAAAGATATCATTGCGCAAACATTCCCAGAAAACTACATTACCGTTATCGACGGGGGACATGATGTCGCGGACTTCTGCTTAGAAGAACGCGTTGATAAAATCTTCTATACTGGTTCCCCCAATGTTGGTAAACACGTCATGGAAATGGCCAGTAAAAATCTCACTCCTGTCACCCTAGAATTAGGCGGAGAAACAGGTAACTGGTGCATTGTTAGAAAGGACGCAAATCTCAAAGATGCCGCGAGGAAAATTGCCTTCTTTAAGATTTGTAATTCCGGCCAAATTTGTATCAACATTAACCAAGTTGCGGTGGCCACAGAAGTGGCTGAACAATTCATTAATGAATTGAAAAGCGAGATTATTCGTCAGATTGGCGAAAAAGCTTACCTCAATCCAGAGTATCCAAAATTTATTGCACAAAGAGCATATGAGAACATCGCTAATGAAGCTGAACAGTATCGCGATCGTATTGTCTTTGGTGGGGAAGGCGATATCAATACTTTGAAGTATTCTCCAACCATTATTTATCCAGTCGATATTGATGAACCAATTGTAAATCATGAGATCTTTGGACCACTACTTCCTGTTGTGCCGTTTAATGATAACGAAGTTGATAAGTTATTAGACACGATTGCTAGAAGAGAACACGGCTTAGCCTTCTATATCTTCACTAAGGATAAGAAATGGGCGAAGAAAGTCATGCAAACCCAACAATATGGTGGCGGTTGCATTAACGAAGTATGCTTACACCTCATGGTTAAAGGCGTCCCATTTAATGGCACAGGCCATTCAGGCATGGGGGCATACCATGGGGAATGGGGATTTAGAGAATTTACCCATCCTTCAACCGTCTTATTCGGTAAAACTAAAATGAATCTCTCCTTGAGAGAACATCCATATACTTCTAAGAAAAAGAAACTATTTTCGAAGTTTCTTAAATAGGTGACCATTATGCTTCCATTAATCCTTTGTATCTTCTTTATATTTTTAGGGGCGATTAGCCTGACTTTATTCTTGCTTGAAAAGATTAGGGGCTATTCCGTTAAGGCCACAATGATCAAAGCGGTCACCTCTTTATTCTTTATTTTAGTCAGTGCGGTTTCTTTATATCAAAAAGGACAGCACTATCTCACCTTATTTGTTACTTTAGGCCTATTTTTCGGCTTATTAGGCGACATTTGGCTTGATTTCAAATATGTTTTCAAGGAGCAGGATAAAACGTTCACATACGCCGGATTTATCATGTTTCTTATTGGACACGGTTTTTATATCAGTGGGATGTTCTTAGAATTCTATAATGGACAAAGTCCTTTATATATCATTCTCCCACTTGTGGGTGGCGCTTTCATTAGTGTGATGAACCTGTTCATCGCTAAACCAATGAAACTTGATTATACCGGCTATAAGGCTATTAGTATTGCTTATGGTTTCTTCTTATTCAGTATGACTTTATCAGCGTTAAGTCTCTCGATTATGACTGGATTTGCTCATCCAACATTAATCATGATGTTCGCTGGTGGCTTATTGTTCACTATTTCTGATTTGATCTTAAGCGGCACGTATTTTGGTAAAGGCAAAGAAAGACCAGTTGATATTATTACCAACTCGGTCACTTATTACGCGGCTCAATTTGTAATCGCCTTAGCGATGTTCTTTATTTAATTTGCGTTGCTCTTTTTCTAGATTGTTATTATAGATTCTTACAAGCGTTGGAAGATTATATTTTAATATGAACGCTGGCAGGACAATCAATATTGCGTTAACAATCGCGACAGGTAAGGCAATTGTTAACCAGATATTTGATTGACCGGTGTACATTTTCCAGTCTAATAAAAGAATTAAGAATGACGCTGGCACACTCCAAATGTGGATAGCGACACCATACCTAGCTTCTAAAATGAAACGGGAGACATATTCGTTATCAAACGGATTAGCGAATTGGTTTTTGTGAAAACCAGTAAAACTACCTAATTCAGGAACATGTTCTTTCCATTTATTCACTCTTAAGAATTTATAAAATTTAAATTCTCTTGGTCCTGTTTTAAACATGCCTTTATCTTTTTGAAACCACTTTTCTGGCATCTTACGGATAATTAAGGCCACAAGTCCATCAATTAAAATGACGATAATGACTAACACGACGGTAAAGACAATGTATAGCCAAAACTTATCCTGGTATAAAGGATTAAAGAAACAGTT
>JAFZLN010000134.1 GCA_017551465.1 Bacilli bacterium | reverse complement strand
TCTTGAGAAATGGGAGTTATATAATTCACTACCATATGTATCAAATGGATCAACCACGGTATCTTGGAATTTATCTTTTAATCCAGCATAAGGAGAGGTTAATAACTTCTCTGGTTCATCAAAGTAGATTTGATTTAACGAACGGGAAAAGAACGGGATATAAATCTTCTTTTGGCCTTCTTGATAATATGGTTGTTCAGAAATGATTTCATGGAACGATTTAACAAAGTTAGCATGGTTATTTTTATTATTGGTGTTGATATATCCTTTAAGATTTTCAACTTCGTTTTCCATCGCCATCTTGTTGATATAGCCATATAAAATAACATTCGCTCTGATGACGTTAAATGGTTCATCACCTGGTTCATAGAAAGATACAAAGCGTGGAATTCTAGTTAAGTAATGACGGTTTTCTAAAAAGAAGAGATATTCTTCACTTTGTTCGAATTCAGTTCTCTTTTTAGCTTTGCTAGCGATGTACTTTAGTAACTTTTTCATTTCTCTAATAGATATCCTAACACACTTAAGGCATAGGTGGCGGCGGTTTCCGCGCGTAATATACGCTTGCCTAAAGATGTTCTAATGAAACCTTGTTTAACAAGGTTGTTGACTTCTTCTTCGGAAAAACCACCTTCTGGTCCAACAAGAATGGAAATAGATTTATTCTTACTAACATCCGCGAATGCTGCTTTAGTGTCACCTGCTTCTTTTTCGTAAGCAATATAGTTAAGATCACTGAATGCTTCTTTTGGTAATTGCTTTAAGTTATAAACGCCAATAAGATTTGGTACCACTAATCGATGAGATTGTTCACTAGCTTCTTTCATAATCTTTTGGAAGCGTTGAATCTTCTTATCGATATCTTTGTTATCGTATTTCACCACTGTTCTTTCACTTTGGATTAAAGCGATATTCTTGACACCTAGTTCGGTGGCTTTTTGCACCACTAAATCGATTTTGTCACCTTTGGTGAGAGCAAATAATAAAGTCACATCCACTGGTAATTCAACGTCACTTTTAAGTTCGTGAACAATATAAATATCAAGAGGATTTACACTCTTGATTTTGCATAAATAGAGTTTGTTATCACTGACGACTTCGATTTCGTCATCCTTCTTCATGCGCATGACATGTAAAAGGTGATGTTCATCGTCTTTGGTTAATTGAACGTGTTCAGCATCTAATAAAGAGGCAAAATAACGTTGCATTAAACTATGAACTCTCCTTCACCATCTTTGATGTCTGGCAAGAAATTATAAACAGTCGCCACAACGGCGTTAATAGCGTAAACGATAAGAAGTGGGACGATAATAGCAACGGCAATATGAGCGCTAGCCGCAAAATAGAAGACAGCAAATAAGCCACCTAAAACAGCGAGATTTGCCACTAGCCAAATTAAACCTAAAATATTTTTCTTAATGTAGAAGAATGGTAAGCCTGTGAAGCCAAGAGAAAAGAAATAGGCAATGAATTTTTTACGACGTCTTAATACTTTTTGGCCTTCTTTCATTTCGGCTAAATCGATTTGAGAAGTGATTTCGACAGTCTCACTACTTGTGCCTTGTAAAGGATCTTTGATTCCACAGACGGGGCAGAGATCTGTGTCAAATTTGGATAAACGTGCCCCACAGTTACGACAATTTGGCATAATTTTGGCTCTTTCTACATTCTATTCTTTATTTAAATAAAAAGCACGAATAACTAGATTATTTTATGTGCTTGGAATTATATTTTACTGGTTGGGCTAACTATAACTCAACAACATTCTAAAAAATTTAAATTCTTAACTTGCTATGTGTCACTCTTTTCTATATAATTACTTCTTGCTTGCACGTCAAGCGATTTGGCTGGATAGCTCAGCTGGCTAGAGCAATCGGTTCATACCCGGTCGGTCGACGGTTCGAATCCGCCTCCAGCTACCAAATTGTTTTCTAAGGGGTTCGGGTATGAACCTCTTTTTTGTTTTATTTAAGGTTACTTATTTATATTCATATTGTGATACCTTTAAGAGAGGGATTTTAATATGAAGCAATCAATTAAAAAGTTAGTTATGCTTTTGGCTTTAACTGGACTAGTTAGTGGCTGTGCGATTCAAGCCTCCACAAGCGTAAGCTCAAGTGATAATTCCACTGCTTCTACTTCTTCATCCGTTAGTGAGAGTGAAAGTAGCAGCAGTATCAGTAGTTCTAGTGAATCATCTAGCTCGTCTTTTGTGACGTCCAGCACAAATATTAATCCTAACGATTGTTCTAATCATCAAATCACTGAAACAGTTACTAAAGAACCAACTCTTTTAGAAAAAGGTGTTGTCCATTATCACTGCCCTAACTGTGGCTTTGATGCTGATGGTGATTGTTATAAAATGAACGAATTCGTCTTTGACGATATGTCTTATATGTATGATGGCAATAGCCATAAAGTGATGATTGAAGGTGTTTTACCATATGGTGTCACTGTGCAATATGAAAATAATGAACGTCAAGAAAAAGGCAGTCAAGAAGCGATCGCAAGATTCTACGACGATAACAATGTCTTAATCACGGAAAAGAAAGCCAAGATTAACATTATTGAAAACATCGGTTTACCAAATGTCAGAGTTGTGACCGAAGATGGTGAAGATCCTGACTGGCATAGTCATAACGGAGAAAGAGAATATAAGAATATGAATCTCACCATTGATAATGCTGCAGAATCTAAATATGAATTCTCTAACCTTGCTGGTCAAATCAAAGTTAGAGGCAATAGCACCAACCAAGAATCAGTGGCGAAGCGCGCTTACCGTCTTAAACTCGGTGGCAAAACTAACTTATTAGGTCTTAATGATGGTTTAAAAGAAAAGAGTTGGGTTTTACTAGCAGACTTCTTTGACCAATCAAGATTTAGAAATGAAACCGCTTTTGCGATGGGTAATTCCTTATTCAATTATTCGGGCTACTATTCCAGCGATTATAAGCATGTCAATTTATATATGAACGGTGAGAACCGTGGCGTTTACCTTTTAGCGGAACAACAGCAAGCCAAAAAGGGTCGTATTCCAGTTAACGAAGCTAGCGAAAATTACACCGGCACTGATATTGGCTATCTAATTGAAATTGATGGACTTATTACGCAACAAGGCCATGTTGATAGCACCACTCATATTGGCACCCACGAAGGTGACCCATGTTTTACAACTGGTACAGGCACTAGCACTGGTGGTTTTGGTGGTTGGGGTGGCCAAGGTGGGGACTCCATCAATGGTGTTACTATTTCCGATAAAGGCTACGCTGTTAAGACTGACACCTATGGTGATGACCAAGTGCCATTTATTAGAGACTATATGAACAATGTCTTAAAGGCATTTAAAGGCTTATTGAAAGGTGAAAGTAACCAAATCGTTGATGAAAACGGTCAACTTCAAGATAGCCCTTACACCACACAATATGAGACATTAAACGCTTATATTGACGTTGACTCATTTATGAGAATGTACGTTCTTCAAGAATTTATGAAAAACTATGATGTCGGTTGGGGTAGTTTCTATATGTATGTTGACTTCTCTAAAAAGAGCACAGTCAAACGTTTAACAATGGCCGCACCTTGGGATTTTGACTTAGGTGAAGGTAATAAACAAGGTAGTTCCGGTGGCTGGGGAGGCTGGGGAGGCCAAGGTGGTAGTTCCTCAAGCGATAAAGATATTCCAAGTTCAGGTATCTCTTCTACGAAGGATAACTTCTTAAATAGCAGCGAATACGCTAATGGTATGACCACCGCTAATCCATGGCTATATATGATTAGTCAAACAGACTTCTTCCAAGCCATGTTTAAGAAGTATTATTCCATTTTTGATAAATCCGGTATCTTTGATAAAATGGTTAGTAACATTGAATATGAACGCGTTGCGTTTAAAGATGTTTTTGATGATAATCACACTAGATATGGTAAAGGCGCTTCAGGTGCTACCTTAATGCAAACCAGACAATATGATAGTTTTATGGACGCCACAACATACCTTATCAGTTGGTTAAAGGAAAGAAAGGCTTATTTGGA
>JAFZLN010000133.1 GCA_017551465.1 Bacilli bacterium | reverse complement strand
TACTGGCGCGATCAGTGCTGGTGAACTTGCTAAAACAATTAATGTTCCTTTAGGGGATGTTATTAAATTCTTGTTCATGCAAGGAAAGATGGTTACCATCAACACAATCTTAGATGATGAGCTTATTGGTCTTGTCTGTTTAGAGTTTGGTTATGACTTCCAAAAGAAGGTCATCGTTGCCGCGGAACACTTTGAAGACGTGGAAATTAACGATAATCCAAGTAAGTTAAAACCAAGACCACCAGTTGTCACCATTATGGGTCACGTTGACCACGGTAAAACAACCTTAATCGACGCTATTAGAAATTCTAACTTAGTCGAAGGTGAATTCGGTGGTATCAGCCAAGAAATCGGTGCTTATCAAAAAGAAATCAATGGACAAAAGATTACATTTATTGACACTCCTGGACACGAAGCTTTCACCGCGATGAGAGCAAGAGGTGCAGGTGTTACTGATATCGTTGTCTTAGTCGTTGCCGCGGATGATGGTGTTATGCCTCAAACAATTGAAGCGATTGACCACGCTAAAGCAGCGGGTGTCCCAATTATCGTGGCTATTAACAAAATGGATAAAGCGGGTGCTGATCCAGAAAGAGTCAAAAACGAACTCATCGCTCACGATGTTATCTGTGAAGAATTCGGTGGTGATGTTATCGCTGTTGAAATCTCCGCGAAAAAGAAAACCAACATTGATGGCTTATTAGAAAGCATCC
Source organism: Bacilli bacterium (assembly GCA_017551465.1). GTDB lineage: Bacteria > Bacillota_I > Bacilli_A > RFN20 > CAG-826 > RUG14515. The sequence goes on along the minus strand of JAFZLN010000133.1, from coordinate 4,063 downwards.
TTTTAGTGGCAGAAATGAAGGAATTAAAAGCTAATCCAGATCGTTATGCTTTAGGTACTGTCTTAGAAGCTAAACTCGATAAGAACGAAGGTCCTAAAGCTACGCTTTTAGTCCAAAACGGTTCCCTTAGAGAAGGTGACTACCTTGTCGTTGGTACCACATATGGTAAAGCTAGAAGAATGACTAATGAATTTAGAAAAGTTCTTCAAGTGGCCACTCCAAGTACACCAGTATCCATTATTGGTTTAAGTGAAGTGCCATTAGCCGGTGACCGTTTCATGGCGTTCTCTGAAGAAAGCGAAGCAAGAAGTATCGCCACAAAACGTAAACTCTTAAAAGAAGCTAGTGAAAGAAATAAAACAAGCGCTGCCTCTTTAGACGATTTATTCAATCTCGCTAAAGAAGGTGAAGTCCAAAACCTTAACGTCATCGTTAAAGCGGAATCAACTGGTAGTGCAGAAGCCGTTAAGGCCTCATTAGAAAAACTCACAAACGATCAAGTTAAGATTAACGTTGTGAGAGCCAGCTCTGGCGCTATCACTGAAAGTGACGTCCTTTTAGCGGGTGCCTCTCACGCCATTATTTATGGTTTTAACGTGAGACCTGATGCTAAAACAAGAGCGAAAGCCCAAGAAGAAAAGGTTGAAATCAGATTACACCGTATCATCTATGCTTTAATTGAAGAAATTCAAGCCGCAATGAAAGGTATGTTAGCCCCAACCATGGTGGAAAAAGTCTTAGGACAAGCCGAAATTAGAAAACTGTTCAAGGTTTCTAAACTTGGTACAATCGCTGGTTGTATGGTCGTTGATGGTGTCATCAAGGCCACAGGTGGTGTCCGTATCATGAGAGATGGTGTTGTTATCTACGAAGGTAAACTTGCCTCCTTACAAAGAGAAAAAGACCTCGTTAAAGAAGTTAAAAACGGCTACGAATGTGGTATGCTCGTTGAAAACTTTAATGACATTAAAGAAGGCGACATCATTGAATCTTACGAAATGGTGGAACAAAGAGATTAATTATGGCCAATAAAGAATAAAGAATTGCCGGTATTATTCGAAAAAGCATCAGTGAAATCATCACCATGGAATTAAAAAATCCACATCTTGGATTTGTCACTATTCCAGAAGTGAAAGTCTCTAAAGATTTCTCCTATGCTAAAGTCTACGTTTCCTTCATGTTTGAAAATGAAATCGAAGAAGGCATGAAAGTCTTAGAAAAGAGCAAAGGATTCATTAGAACCGGACTCGCGAAAAGACTTGATACCAGACGTTGTCCTGAACTCGTCTTCGTCTTAGATGAATCATTTAAAAGAGAAGCACGTATTACCGAGCTATTAAATAAAGATAAAGAGAAGAAATAATCTTCTCTTTTTTCTTATATCTTTTTCACCATTTTAATATGTTTGATGTTGGCCTCATAGAAGGTTTCACCTTCCTCCACAAAGCCAAGATCTTTATAGTAATCAAGTAGTTGATATTGGGCGTTAAAGTAAATGGTGCACGGATTATATTCTTCTTCTAATTTATTTACTAAGTAGAGGAAGGCTTGCTTACCATAACCCTTACCACGATATTCTTTAAGAATAGCGAATCTTTCAAGTTTAAATGTTCTATCTCCCATCTCACGATATCTAATCGTACCAATAGGGGTTTCTTTATAATAAATTAAGAAATGCTTTGCCTCGTTTTCTTCGCTAGGCACAACTTCAATATCATAAGGACAATTTTGTTCACCCACAAAAACGATATTTCTAATATCTAGGACATTCATCATATCCATCGGCGTGGTGACTGGTTTTAAAGTTAAACCATCTTGATTGATTTGATGATAGATTTCTTTGCCCCAAATATCTTCTTTTTCGTAGTTAGATAACATTGTCAACAAGTTATCTTTAGCGATTGGCCATTTCTTATAAATATCTTTTAAGAGGCTTTTCATATCCTCTCTTCTAGTGTGCATATTTGCAGGACAACCAGAGGCTAAAACAGGAAGATTCTCTTCCTTAACAAGTTTAATAATGTCGCTTTCACGGACATGAATAAGTGGTCGAATAAAAGTGATATCTGCGCGTTCTAAATGCATTTTTGGTGAAAAAGAAGCGACACGTCCACCGAATAAGCTATTCATCATGTATGTTTCAATCGCGTCATCCGCGTGATGAGCAAAGCTCACTTTATTGAATCCTAACTCTTTCGCGACCTTATTCATGGAGGCTTTTTTCATCCTTGAACAGATGGAGCATGGAAGATGTTCTTTGTCTTTTTGTTGAATCTGTAAGATACGATAAACTTCAGTGTTGTCTATGACAAGTAACTTAAGACCTAAAGATTCACAGAACTTATTCATCTCATAGGGATTAAAACCTGGAAAACCTAAATCAAGCATCACAGGTTGCAAAACAAAATCAGTATGAGAGAACTTTTGATATAAGCTTAAAGCATATGTTAAAGCGACACTGTCTTTGCCACCAGAAAGACCAATCATAATCTTGTCACCATGATTGATAAGATTATACATTTGATCAGCTTTACGGATACAGGCTAAAACGGTCCTAATTGCTTTCATAACGAAATAATTATATTATTTTCGTGTGAGTTATAAAAGATGAAAGATGGTTTCTTATTAATCGATAAAGAAAGTGACTATACTTCTAGAGATGTGTGCAATATCATCGCCAAGATTTTTGACGCGAAAAAAGTGGGCCATGCCGGGACACTTGATCCATTTGCTACTGGTCTTTTAATTGTCGCTTTGAATAACGCTACTAAAACACTGACATATATCGAAGGGCAGTATAAGACTTATGAAGCCACTTTATTACTTGGTAAAAAAACCAGCAGTGGTGACCTCACCGGTGAAGTAATTGAAACCAAAGATATACCAGAAATCAGTGAAGAAGATGTTAATAACATCTTTAATTCATTAATTGGTGAATCAGAACAAACAGTGCCAAAGACTTCAGCAGTCCATGTAAATGGTCGTAAACTATATCATTACGCACACCTCAATCAAGAGGTCGAACTACCAAAAAGAACCATTGATATTAAAGAGTTAGAATTACTTGAGTTTAAACTCCCAGTTATCAGATTTAAAACCACGGTTTCTAAAGGCACTTATGTCAGAACCCTAGGGGAAACAATCGCTGAGAAATTAGGTACTGTTGGCCATTTAATAGCGTTAAGAAGAACAAGTATCTTAGACATTGATGTTAGCGTAGCTAAAACAATCAAAGAATTAAATGAAGAATGCTTAATTCCCACAAGTGATATCATTCAAAAATTCATTCCTTTGATGTACTTACCAAACGAGACTGATTTAAAGACAGCTAGACATGGTGGAAAGCTCTCCATCAAATTATTCCCAGAGATACTAGATTTATTCTGCGTTATTGACGATAAAAAAACCGCTATCGCTATTTATAAATATAGCGAATTAGGGTATTATGAATGTGTAAGAGGCATTAATCGTGAAGATCATTGAGTTTAACATTACCAATACTCCCCTTAATGATAAAGACCTAGTACTATGTTTAGGCTTCTATGACGGCCTACATCTTGGTCATCAAGAATTAATCAAAAAAGCTTTAGATACTGGACTCCCTGTGGGGGTCATGACTTTTGATATTGCTCCAAGAGTGCTCTTAGGCAAAAAAGAAAACTATTGTATTACTTCTACCTTTGACAAAGCGGACATCCTTGAAGATATGGGTGTTAAGTTTCTTTATCTCATGCACTTTGATATGGACACATTAAAAGTCACTAAAGATGAGTTTATTACTCGTGTCTTACAACCACTTAATCCAAAGAAAACCTTCGTTGGTGATGACTATCGTTTTGGCACCGGTGGTGAAGGCAACGCTGATTATTTAAAACGTTTCTTTGATGTTGAAGTTGTGCCACTTAAACGCATTAATGACATCAAAATATCTTCCAAGAAGATACGTCAACTTGTGGAAGAAGGAAAAATGGAAAAAGCCGCCTCATTCTTAGGCCGTCCTTATCGCGTATCAGGTTTAGTTGTTGAAGGTGGTGGCAACGGCCGTAAGATTGGTTTTGCAACC
>JAFZLN010000132.1 GCA_017551465.1 Bacilli bacterium | reverse complement strand
TTCCGTTCTCCGCACATATCGCGAATGTTTTAATGATGTAATTGTTCATGCCAACGTGGCCACATTTTGCTTTGACTTCATAGTATTTCATGTTTCGTCCTCAACTTTCTGACTCCATTGTATTTTTAATTTGAGGAATCAACCATGAACCAGCAGTTCAAAACTAGTAAGCACAAAAAAATAACCGTTATGTCGTAAGACGACTTTTATATTTTTCAAACCACAATATTACCAAATCGTAATACTCTGGAAGCTTTCTTATGATAGCGATTCAATCAAAATTGGTTTTGCTAAAGCAAAGAGGGAAAAATATAGGCTGAAAAATGGCTTATTTGATTCTTTTAAGAATCAGTTATTTATCCTTATCCCTGATACGGGGTGGGTTGTGTCAAGGAATATGTTTAGTACATTAACTATTTCATAGTTAGCTCTATATTATCAATATACTCTTCTTGCGCTTGTTCTAATTCATACGGTGGAATTTCTGTATATCCTATTTTCTTATAGCCGATTATCTTTCTTTTTAAGTTATACATGCCTAGAGCAGTTATCTTATCCGCTAGCGCATCAGCGAATTGTTCCTTTCTAGCATAGAACACGAAGCCTAATCCACTTTTCTTATCCCTATAACGGAATTCATAAATCTTAAACATCTAATCCCTTTTCTCCTTGTGTTTATAATCCACAAAGAAGAAAAAGCTCCCATCGTATCGATAGGAGCAATAATTAATCGTCTTGTTATTTTATCCCATCGATCAAGCTTTAGCACCTTACCATCAATATGACAGGTTGCTGACGGGTCATAAGGCTTGTCCCTCGCCGTTCTCTTTATGGACGGGAACATTATACCATTGTTTATCGTTTTAAAGAAGCACTGGAAATCAACAAACAGCAACTTGTCCTTCAAAGAATGTTTCTATTGTCTTAATCGTTTCTATTGGTAGGGTTGTATCGAGATAAATATCAGCATGTTCAATACGGAAATAATCAATTAGTCGTCGTTTTGATCTGCTCAGCGTTTCTAAATGATTTGCCTCAGAATGCAACGCTAAAGTGAAAAGAAGGGAGATATGATATGACATTTGTTCACATGTTAGTTCTTCTGTATCAAACCTTTCAAACAGTTCCATAGCCTCATCATCAGTATAGTCATAAACAACACCATCTGTTTTCATTAACACTCTTGCACATTCTTGCTCATTATCTATTACTTTTCTTCCGGTGATATATTCCACCAGTTCGTTTATAGACATGCGAATATAGAACTCAGTTAAATCAGCCATATTTACCTCAAGATTGTTAATACTCCCATAACACCAATCGCCGCTATAACACCTAATATAGATAAAACTAACGAGGCTTTACCAAATCCTTCTGTTGGTTTTCTTTTAATAGTCTTATCTTGTTTCTTTATTTTCTTAACATGTCTTACGACTATGATAGACATAATAAAGACAGTAATACATACCACTAATAAGACTATTCTAATAGTGAATAAAGCATCTAACTGAGCGGGTGTTATTTGGTAGTCTTTCATGACATCATTAAAGGCACCTTGTGCCCATGTAACTGGCCAAAGGCCATCTTGCTCTAATAGATATATACCAAATATGAATATGCAGCTCACTATCATTAAGAAGAAACCAACAATAAAGACTACTACTGCGACGATCATCGCTAATACAAAGCCTAAGATAGCTTGTCCCACGATAATAGCGTCACTCACTAACGCTGTTGCTAAAGCGGCCATTATTAAAGAAAAGCAGATAATCGCTAATATTTTTATTTCTTTCTTCATAGTTTTATATTAAGTGCTTTTATTTAATAAGTCTAGAATTCAGAATCTATATCATCAGTGGGTTTCTTTTTAGGGAAGTCTACTTCCCCACCACATTTAGGACATCTATCAATTGTGTAAGCATAGTATGGACTATCACAGTATGGACATTTCTTTAATTCTGGTTTTTCTTCTAAGACCACACTGTTTTGTATTCTTTTTGCCATATGATTATTAAATAATTGGCCCGCTATTAGGTAGCCCATTACTAATGTCCATATAACAGCGAAGATAATCATTCCAGATTCTAAATTGTAATATGGCTTCATGACATAACTATTACATGACTTAAATGTATTATTAAATGCAGTATATACATCATTACTATCATTTGATAGTGCTTCATATAATTCTTTATTGAACTTATCCGTTATATAGGTAGTAAGGACTGGATCAGTATCATTACCTTGCATACCTTCAAACGCCCAGCTACGGCCATTAGAGATATTTGAATAGACGATAAGCCAATGCATCTCGTCGTTAAACTTAGAAACATATGAGCCATAGGCTTTACTTTCTAACTGCCAATCAAGAACATCCGTTACGCTTTCAAAAGCGGGAGCGATACCAGTTAAATGTCTAAATTCTTTAAAGGTTTCAGTTAACGCTTGTTCTTGCTCATCAGTCAAGACATCCGCGGTGTCGTAAATCTTAATAGAGTTATCATACTTAGCATTTAGTTTTCTTGGTTGATGATAACCACTATAAAAGATAAACACTAATGGGATGAGTAAAACCATCACCATAATGATAAGCGCTATCCAAGAAGGCTTTCTCTTGCCAGTTTCATCCTTACTTGCGTACCACGCATGTGGATGGAAATGCCTATCATAATAGATATAACAAATCGCACCAGGAAAATAGCTGCGAGAGTATCTCACAGTGCTGACTCTAGAATTAGATGAGTGACTACCAGAATGGAAACCACCACTATGGCATCCACCACCACTATGACCTCCACCTGAAGAATGTGGCATATCATGCCCTCCTTTATATCCTAGAAGAGTATATACCTTCTAAATACTTTGTTAAATAACAAACATTGTCACTACGACATTTAAAAAGTCGTAGAGACCATGAGAGAATGCT
>JAFZLN010000131.1 GCA_017551465.1 Bacilli bacterium | reverse complement strand
GAGCGTGTCTATCAGAAACTTTTTCTGAACTACTGTTTGTTTTCTTACTATCGTGAGCGTTACATGTTTTAACGTCACAGCCTTCACTACCTTCACGAGAGATGACTTGAATAGCGGCATCCTTATATTCGTCTAAGGTTGCTAATAATTCAGTGGAGTAACTTGATAATGGTGTTTCACCGATTGTAACTTCAGAGTTACCTTTCCAACCATCGTTACCGTTAGTTCTACCAGAACCAGATTTGCTGTCGTTAGAGTAAGACATGCCACCCCAGCCACCGCTGGACCATTTGCCGTAGAACGCTTGGATATCCTTGTTAACTTCGAAACCAGCCTCTTCAAGAGAACCCTTAATATCAGCGTTACCACCAGAGTCACGAGTTAATTGCCAGTTTTCTTCGCCGTTGACGGAACCGGAACCAGAACCACCACCACCACGAACAAGGTTACCTGAGCTCTTACCAACTAAAGATATCTTTTTGCCTTCAGCAGACATTGGTAAGAAATTGTCTTTGTTTTTAAGCAAAACGAAACCTTCATCACAGATTTGTTCGTTTAATGCAGAACCCGCTTTAATATAGGCGCTCTTTTCAGAGCTTTGTGAATAGTCGCCGATAAATTCAGCATTCACACCACTGAAGTGTTGTGATAAACATAAAGGCGCTGTTAAGCCTAATAAAATAGCAGGAAGTAATACTTTTTTCTTCATGAAAAAAATCCTTTCTTTATTATTTTTTTATGTTGTTTGTTTCTTAACGAATACAAACGATTACTATATTATTATCTCCTTAATATTCAACTTTTTGAATAACAAAAAGATTTTTTGTATCTAAAAAGCAAAAGAAAAGAGCTAAAAAGCCCTTTCCTATTATTTAATATTATTAGATGTAATCTTAATTTTTATTAAAATATAGTTTGTGCGCGTAGCCCACTGGTTCTTCAGTGACATTAATACCTAAAGCGGTTAATGTTCTTAAGTCAGCATCGGATAAAATGCATGAACAATGCGCTTCACTACCTTTAAGCTTTGAAAGCTGTTTGAGTGCGAGTTCCGCTAATGGGTTACTATTAGCTTGGATAGCTAAGGCAATTAAGATTTCTTCTGCTCTAATACGTGGATTTTCTTTCTTTAATGGACCAGTTTTAAGATCCGCCATTGGGGTTACCACGTGTGGTGAAATAAGATGGATACTATCATCAATCTTGCCTAATACTTTCAGTGTATTAAGAAGCATAGCCGCTGGAGCGCCTAATAATCTAGAACGTTTACCAGTGATAATCTTGCCGTTAGGTAATTCAATAGCCACTACTCTTTCTTTGCACTTCTTGGCTTTTTCTAAGCAAGCATTAACACATTTTCTATCCGCGGTTGTGACACCCACTGCGGTCATAAGTGATTCTTCTTTAGTAATCGTGTCATCCGCAAACTTACCTAAGTAGACGTTCTTTTTCGCTTGATAGTATCTTCTAATGATTTCTTGTTTACTAGCTTCGCAAGCCGCTTCATCATTAACGATAGCAAAGCCCACCATATTAACACCCATATCAGTTGGAGATTGATATGGAGAGGAACCATAAATCTTTTCGAAGATGGTCTTTAATAATGGGAATGTTTCAATATCACGGTTGTAGTTTGTGGTGGTTAAACCATACGCTGCTAAGTGATATGGGTCAATCATATTGACGTCCGCTAAATCGACAGTCGCCGCTTCATAAGCTAAGTTAACTGGATGTGGTAATGGTAAATTCCACACTGGGAATGTTTCATATTTTGCGTAACCAGATTTAATACCACGGTTCATATCGTGATATAGCTGGCTAAGACAGACCGCCATTTTACCTGAACCAGGACCTGGAGCGGTCACAACGATTAATGGTTTTGTGGTTTCAACGTATTCGTTCTTTTCAAAACCATCACTACCAAAAACAGAGACTAAGTTATGTGGATAACCAGCGATTGTATAGTGCTTATAAACTTTAATACCATTCTTTCTAAGTTTGATACCAAAGGCCTTAATAACAGGACTTTCTTCATAGAAGCAAAAGACCACACTACTGACATATAAGCCAGCGGCTTGATAAGCATCAATAAGTCTTTCAACTTCTGATTCATAGGTGATGCCTAAATCGTTACGAACTTTATTGGTTTTAATGTCGTTAGCGTTGACCGCCATAACGATTTCAGCGTCATCCTTCAATGTTAACAACATTTGAAGTTTTGAATCTGGTTCAAAACCTGGAAGAACTCTACTTGCATGGTAGTCATCGAATAACTTACCACCGAATTCAAGATAAAGCTTTCCACCGAATGATTTAATGCGTTTTAAAATCTCCTGACGTTGGATACGTAGATATTCTTTATTATCAAAAGCTAATTTCTTTTTATTCGTCGGCATAATTGTCAAAGTATCCTTGGATTAAGACAACTGGTGTACCTTTATCACCAGAACCACTTGTTAAGTCACAAAGTGAACCTAATAAGTCAGTAATTTGTCTTGGAGTTGTGCCTTCGCTAGCCATTTTACCAACGAGGTCTTTTTCTTTAGCTTTGATATCTTCTTTAATCGCGTCAGCGAGTTCTTTACCTTTTAAGCCTTTATAGGCATTGTCCGCTAAATATTTGAGTTTTAATTCGTTTGGTGTACCTTTTAAACCCACTGTGTGGAATGGAGAAACAACTGGGTCTGCTAATTCCCAAATCTTACCTTGTGGATCTTTAAATGCACCATCGCCATACACCATAACTTCAAAGTGTTTGCCGGTCTTTTCTAATAAGTCAGCTTGGACAGCTTCCACGAGTGGTTGACCATCACGTGGGAATAATTTAACTGTTTCTTCTGTAGCCTTATTAGAACCTAATAAACCATATTTTTCGTTATAACCACTACCATTAATTGGAGCGGTTAAAATATCATCAAGGGCTAAAACTAATTTAGCACCTTTATCTTTTAATAAACGCTTTGTGGCAAATCTTGTATGAATATCACATGTTAAGACTTTCTTGGTGTAACTTAAGATTGCTTCAGCGCGGTTAGCAAAAATCACTACGGCTTCGGCACCTTGTTCTTCGATTAATTTTTTGTAGTAATCAACATAGTCAACACCAGTGAATTCATGGACTCTATAACCAAATAATTCACGATATTTTTCTAAAGTTAAGATATCACTATATGGATTAATACCCGCTTCATAGACTTGATCAGCGGTAATTAAAGCATTACCAACTTCATCGCTTGGATAAGAAAGCATTAAATATACTTTCTTGACGCCTTTAGCGATACCTTTAAGCAAAATAGCAAATCTATTTCTACTTAAAATAGGAAAAATGACCGCTACTTCGTCGCCACCGGTTTTCTTTCTGACATCGTCAGCGATATTGTCAATAGAGGCATAATTGCCTTGGCAACGAGCGACGATACTTTCGGTGATTGCGACAACATCGCGATCATGGAACTTAAATCCTTCATTTTCTGCGGCTTTTAAAACAGAGTCCACCACGATTTCGGCGAGAGCATCCCCTGTTTTGAGGACTGGAAGCCTAATTCCTCTAGATGTTACACCAACACATCTCATAAAAAGTTTCTCCTTTATTTTTTCTCCTTACGTATCTTTGCAAGGATGTTTCTAGCAACGTAGACACCACAAGCACCTGCTTGGGCTAAGCCACGGGTCAAACCCGCACCATCTCCACCGACGTAGAGATTCTTTATATCTTTGACTTCTAATTTGTTATCGATTTCTGGGTGAGCGCTATAATATTTAGCTTCGACACCATAAAGTAAGGTGTGTTCAGTAGCGATACCTGGAGTAATATTATCTAAAACTTGGAGCATTTCGATGATGGCCTGCATCGTTTTTTGTGGTAAGCATAAGGCTAAATCACCAGGAACAGCTTCTTTTAATGTTGGTCTAACAAAGCCTTCGTTAATACGTTTAACCGTACTACGTCTACCTTGTTTGATGTCGCCATAGCGTTGTACTAAAACAGAACCGCACGCT
>JAFZLN010000130.1 GCA_017551465.1 Bacilli bacterium | reverse complement strand
TCTCAAAAAAGAACTCTGGTAAGTCTTCTTTTTTTCATATAGTTTCAGTTATCTACAATTTGTATACAACTGAATTTGAATAAGAAAAAAGGGCTGGCTTTACATCAATCCTTATTAATCAACTTGGCCTAGATGTACAGTTTTGATACAGTGGAACACTTTGGATATATGTGGAACACTATTTGTTTAGAAGCGCTCTAAGCTCCTTTTTGCTGTTTTCTAAATCGCCTGTGAGTAATGGGATGAGCTTTTTAATTTCTTCAACATCTTTGTCCCACCACTTTAATTCTAGAAGAAGATCAATGGTTTCTTGGTCAAATCTATATTTCTTAATGACTGCAGGATTGCCAACCACAACTGCGTAAGGCGGAACATCTTTAGCCACTACCGCATTAGCACCAATAATCGCACCATCACCAATATGAACGCCTGGTAATATTGTGGCTTTTTGTCCAATCCAGACATCATTTCCAACTACTGTATCACCACGATTTTCTCTGTCTCCGAATGGTCTAGATAAACCTTTAAACTCATCGATTACTTCAAAAGGATACGTGGTTAAACAATCTAACATATGGTTAGCGCCGTTCATGACAAATTCCACACCTCTTGCTATAGCAACAAACTTACCAATAATAAGTTTATCACCCATAAATTCATAGTGATGAGTGACATGCGTTTCAAATGATTCTGGCCCATCTTCGCTATCATCGTAATATGAATAGTCACCCACAATGATGTTTGGTCTAGTGATTACACTTTTGATGTAACAAAATGATTTGAATTGTGAGTTTGGATAAATTGGTTTAATCTGTTTTTCCATATAACTATTTTACCACAAAAAAACACCCTTTCGGATGCATTTTTATCAAACAGGGCGGTGAATCCTGAATCGCTGACTCCATTCCAGAAGGAACGCGCCGTGGTCGAACACCGACTTTCCACCTTTGACAGCAATATTATAGCATAAACTCGAAAAAGTGTTACTTAATTTTTGATGTAATAAATATTGTTAATATTTCGGCTTGATTATGGTTCTCAATATCAATTAGAACAGACATCTTAATTGCGTTTTTCTTATCATGTTTTCTTTTCAAATAGTAATTAAAAACGTATTTATGCTTTCGGTCTTTTTTAAATAGTAATGGCTTATTAATTCCCTTAACAATCATTTCGATATCTGAAGGTTGCAACCCATGATATGCTTTCGCCGCATGTTCAACGCCTGTCTCGTTGCTTCTTGCTTGCGGTCTAAAATATAAAAACAAATTATGCACTTTATCGTAAAGCGGCATTTTGATTGATTCTAATAATTCAACAATTGTTTTGCTGGGTTCTATACCCTTTTTCTTTTTAGGCATGTTATTAGCATAGCATTAATCGACATATATGTCATTATAAATTCAAAGAATTTAACCAATTATATAATAACTCTATAATTGCATCAAAACAGCAAGAAAAAAGGATTGATGTTGTATCAATCCAATTAATCAATATTGGTGACGAATACGGGATTCGAACCCGTGAATGCATGCGTGAAAGGCATGTGAGTTAAGCCGCTTCTCCAATTCGCCAAGTGGCGCCTACCGAGGGACTCGAACCCACGACCGATCGGTTAACAGCCGATAGCTCTACCGACTGAGCTAGGTAGGCAACTTGCAACTACGCTTTTATAAGCGCGAATAAAATATTATCATGTGCGAATAGCAATGACAAGACAATTATTTATTTTTTTGATTCGATTAAATTAACGACGTCACGGATTGTTTTTAGTTCGACAATTTCATCAGTGGCAAATTCAACATTTAAAGCTTCTTCAATCTTTAACATTGTTTCCACTAAATCCAAAGAATCTAAACCTAATTCGTCTAGTTTATCGTCGTAATTAATTGTACCAATATTAATACGGTCTTTAATTGCTTCTTTGACAATTTCTAATGCTTCCATATCAAAACTATTTTACTTGTGTAACATTCGTTTTTCAATATCAAAAAACGGCCTTTTTAAAGCCGTCTTTGTTTAGAAATGTAGCATTGCTGGTCTTGAGGTAATTGCTTTCGCCATCTCGCTAGAAACTGAACTCGTCATATTTGAGAAAACTGTCGCTAAACCACCAGCGACAACACCAAAGACGATAATTACCAAGATGATGCCCAACAATTGTCCTTTAATCTCTGACATACCTTCCCTCCTTTCTAACCATAGAATCCCACGACTGTCATGCGTGAAATGGTAATGGTCATTTCTTTTTTATCGATAATCATTGGTTTATATTTCGCTGAGATCGAATAAGTGATTTCCTCTCCGAATGTGGGAGATAGATTAAGTGCACAATCAAAGTCCACATAATAGGATGTTTCTATGTAATTAATGAAATCTTCATCAATGATGCCTGAACGAGATATTAAATATGAAATATTGTTAGCTTTAGAATCTAAGGAACTATAGACGCTTTGAATAGAAATAAGGTCCGCACCAAAAAGGAAGAACATTGCAACAAAGACCATGGATAATAAAAGACCAATCTTATATGACATTCATCAAGTCCCCCAATACGGAAATAATCGATATCGTTAGTGTGACAGTTATCGCGCCCGCACCAATTAAAGGAAAAGTAGACATATTGCCTAAAGATTTCTCTTTTTGTTCCATCATTTCTTTATGTCTATTTCTTGCTAACTCATCAAAGATGACATCGAATTGTTCTAATTGATGCGAGTTCTCACCTTGATCCACCATTTGATAGATGGATAAAAGTAAACTATGACTAGATAGCTGTGAAAAGTTATTAGCGAAGTTCACAAATGGCTGGACTGATTTATCGTTATCGATTTCTTTTAATAAAGTTTCAACCTTATCTTTCATCCAGGAAGAACAATAAGGGATTAATAGATTAAAAGATTGATAGACGTTGTTCTTGTTTCTGATATAAACCTCAAAATAAGTGATGATAGTAATGAGCTCATTTTCATGCTTCTTGGCAAGGGTTTTCTTCATGTCAGCAAAGCGGCTTAAAAGCATATAATTGACCACTACAAGGCCGATTAAAAGCATGATTGTATAAATGATGTTTTTAGTGAAATAGTAGATAGCGCCTGTCCCTAACAAAAGGATAAGATTAGCTAATACGATTTTTAATATCTCTTTTCTATAAGAAAGACCAACCGATTCAATGGCCTCTTTGAGTTTATTTTTCATCATCTTTCCAACCCTCCAACGTCACGTTAGTGATGCGTACCACCATTAAATAAATGGACAGAAGCACGAATAAGAAAAGAACCACCACGGCTATTTGGAAAAACATCGCATGAATGATACGCGAATAGAATTGAGATAAAGCAAATCTTAAGGAAGTAAGAATAGTTAAAGTAATACCCCATAAAACAAAGAACTCGATGAGTTTAGAGCGATGAACGGATTCACAGAACAGAAGATATTCTTCTTTGAGCCTTATTTGGTTAATAAGATATTGGCTCATTGTTAAGATATCCCCACCCTGTTCGCTCCAAACTTTAATGGTGTCAACAAACAGTTGATATAAATCAAACTTGAAATATTTACTTAAGTAAGATAGCTTTTCTTCTTCGTCTAAATCTTTAATTGAGTCAACGACTTCTCTAGTAGCTTTATCGGTGGCACCATAGCCACTCTCTCTAGCGGCGCTTAATGAGCCTTTAATGCTTAAGGAGATGAGATAGGAATTAATAAATTGGTAACACTGATGGTAACGACAGGTCTTCTCTTGGTACTTGTCTATTTGCCTCTTAATTAGCAATACAAAAAATAATAGAGTAATCAGGAATATGGATATAGTTGAGAATATGTTTTCTCTTGCGATGAAT
>JAFZLN010000129.1 GCA_017551465.1 Bacilli bacterium | reverse complement strand
CTCGGAGCGAGTTTTCATATATATTTTAACAATCTCGGAGCGAGTTCTCAATCTATTTTTAACAATCTCGGAGCGAGTTTTTAAGAACAAACAAAAAAGGCATCACTGCGATGCCTTTTAACTTAGATTAGTTATTAAAGATTTTCTTTAAGTGTAGCGAGCATGACCGCTTTGATGGTGTGGAGTCTATTTTCCGCTTCATCAAATACGACAGATTGTGGACCTTCAAATACTTCTTCAGTAACTTCTAAACCGTTTAAACCGAACTTTTCATAAACTTCCATACCAACTTTAGTTTCAAGGTTATGGAATGATGGTAAGCAGTGAATAAATATGGCCTTTGGATCCGCAAAAGACATGACACGGGCATTAACTTGGTATGGTTTTAATAAGTTAATACGTTCTTCCCAGACGGAAGCATCTTCGCCCATAGAAACCCAAACGTCAGTGGCAATGACATCAGCGTCTTTAACGCCTTCTTCAACGTTTTCAGTAAATGTTAATTTAGCACCGGTCTCTTTAGCGATTTCTAAACATCTATTTCTTAAGGCTTCATTTGGCCATAATTCTTTTGGTCCAACCATACGGTAATCTAGACCCATTTTAGCGGCCCCTACTAAGTAGGAGTTACCCATGTTGTATCTACCATCACCTAAGTAGGCCATCTTAATACCTTTAAGTTTGCCTTTTTGTTCAATGATAGTCATAAAGTCGGCGAGGATTTGAGTTGGATGATAATCTTCAGTTAAGCCATTCCATGTTGGCACTTTGGAATATTTAGCTAAGTCTTCAACAGTCTTTTGTTTGAAGCCTCTATATTCAATACCATCAAACATTCTACCTAGCACTCTTGCGGTATCGGCGATGGATTCTTTTTTACCCATTTGTGAACCACTGCTACCGATGTAAACAGCGTTCATACCTAAATCACTAGCGGCGACTTCAAAAGCACATCTAGTTCTTGTGCTATCTTTTTCAAAAAGAAGAACAATATTCTTGCCTCTTAAAACATCATGGGCTTCGCCATTATGTTTTTTCTTTTTTAAAGAAAGAGATAAATCTAATAAGTATTGGATTTCTTCAGGAGTGAAATCTAACAAAGTTAATAAGTTTCTTTTATATAAGTTCATTTTTATAATTCCTCTCTTTCTAATGGCATACACATACATCTTGGTCCACCTCTACCTCTAGATAATTCACTAGAAGGAATGATATGAACTTTAATACCCGCCTTTATAAGAGCGGCGTTTGTGATGTCGTTTCTTTCATAGGCAATGACTTCACCCGGAGCAATGGCGACGAAGTTACTACCATCTGACCATTGTTCACGGTCCGCACTGATGGTGTCTCCACCACCACATGGGATTAAGGTGATTGGTAAGCCAATATATGATTCTAAGACGTCTTCAAGTTTTTGATCTAATTCAATGACTTTAACTTTCTTATCGTTATTAAAGTCTTTAGTGATTCTATAGATCTTTAACTTTTCATAACAGCCTTTATGAATAGCGAATTTATTAACATCCACTTGAGTAAATACTGTATCAAGGTGCATGAATGTTCTAGCTTGTGGAATGGTGAACGCTAAAACGGTATCAAAATCTGTTTCATTATTATAAAAGAGATTCTTTGCTAAACGTTCAACAGCCTCTGCGCATGTGCGTTGAGAAACACCAACAACTAGAACGTGGTTATTAAGAACCATGATATCTCCACCTTCAATATTAACGTCTTCATAACGGGAATAATATAAAGGTGTGGTTTTATATGTTGGATGATATTTAAAGATATATTCACCAAAGATTGTTTCTCTACTTCTAGTAATGGAATACATCTTATTAAGTGAAACACCATTACCAATTGAGGCAAATGGGTCACGAGTAAAATATAAGTTTGGCATTGGATCAGTGACGAATGGATATTCATCAACATGATCAGCGAGCGATTTAACTTGATAGTTAGGTAGTTCACTCTTTTTAATACCAGCGATTGTTTTAAGCACTAATTCTTTATTATCTTTAAAGCCTTTTAAATAATCAGTAGCAACTTCTCTAAGAGTATTACTCTTGATATGCGCTTCTTTAATGAATTGATCAATAAATTCATTTTTAATATCGTTAGAGGAATCTAACGCTTCTGTCATTAAGTCAGTGAGATAGACAACTTTAACTCCCGCATCTTTAAAAGTCTTAGCGAAAGCTTGATGTTCTTTCTTCGCTAATGGGAGCCAAGGGATATCATCAAATAATAAGTCATCTAATTTCTTAGGAGTTAAATTATGGAGTTCATCACCTGGTTCGTGAAGAAGCACCACTTTTAAACAACCAATCTCAGAGTTGACTTTGACATTCTTCATGTTGAGTTTCCTCCTCTATACTATGTTTCTTACTTTGACACTCTTTACGATAATCAAATATTGCGGAAACCGCAATGGATAAGAGGATAATTACACCACCAATTAATAAGTTCCAAGTGAAGTTTTCTAACTTTAAGCAGATAGATAACACACTAGCAATAACTGCAGATAATGGGACTAATAAGCTGACTGTAACTGCGTCGATAGACTTCATCGCCCACGCTCTAGCGACCCAGCATACTGCTGTGCAAATAACGCCTAAGAAGATAACTTGCAAGATATCTAAGATTTCAAATGAAATAGAGAAGTCTTCAAAGACATATGTTTCAAAGATAAGTGAATAGCCAGTGGCTATAACTGTTAAGATTACCAATTGGAAGAAAACATATAATAATGGATCTTTGTCTTTGCAGAACACTTTAGTAAAAGCGATATCTAGACCAAAGAATAAACCACCAATCGCAGATAAACCATCGCCTCTTAAATCACCACTTCCAAAGAATTCTAAGAAGTTAAAGCCATTGCCCACTAAGAATAAAGAACCAATCACACAGATTAATGCGGATACAACGCTATACCATGTTGGTTTTTCTCTAACGAAAATAAACATGAAAATTGGAATAGTGATACATGAGATATTTTCTAAGAAAGTATTTTTAGAAGGGACGGTATACTTTAATCCTACAAATTGGAAGATATAAGCAGCGGCAAGTATGATGCCCGCAGGTATGCAAATAAGATAAGATTTATTAACTTTTTTAAATCCTTTATTAATGATGATAGCCATCGCAATAATTGAGAACAAACCACGTAAGGCAATAAGGATACCAGGAGAATAAACTTTATTATCAAAAATCGATTTGGAGATGACAGGCGCCACACCCCATAAGGCGACAACGATGAGTAATGTAATAAAGGCAATAGGTTTTGTTCTTTTCATAGGACCGGACAATATAATAGCATTTTATAATTTTGCGACAACCCCCTACTTTTCAAGTAGGCGTTTAAAACGTTTGAACGCATATTTTTGTTAAAAATAATTTATTACAGTGTTAGAAAAAAACATTTAAATAGTTTAGCAGTTGCGTTATTTTTCCTCGTCTAATTAGTAGGAGGTCATCCAAACATGAAAGCAAAAATTAAATACTTATTTCTTGGATTATTATCAGTGACACTAGCAAGTTGCAACAGCGCCGGCTATGGAGGATATGGCGGCTACTATAATCCAAAGGGAAACAATTCAAATACTCCAGCGGGTTATACGCAAGAACAAGAATTCGATTATCGTAGTGATGTTGTTGAAAGCCCATTCGTGGAAGTATCGGAAGAAAACAAAACAAGCAATGTCTCTTTAACAAGTTCTTCCTTCTCCTACTCTATCGTTAGACAAGCAATTAATGAGAGAAGTTTATATAACGCAAAATACAACGCTCGCATTGAAGAAATGCTTAACTATTTCTCTTACGGTTATGTGAATGACACAGATGATGCATTAGTAACCAAATTAGAATTAGATACATGCCCATGGAATAACGAACACTATTTAGCGAGTGTGGTTGTGAAAGCTAAACCTGCGATTACAGAAAATGTTAAAAACAATATCGTTATCCTTGTTGATAAAAGTGGTTCCATGTCTTCAGTCTTTGGCTTAGTTAAGAAATCACTTCATACCCTTGTTGATAACTTAGGAAATGATGATGTCGTTTCTATCGTCTCTTATGCCTCCACTGGCAAGATTGAGTGTGAAGGTTTAACTGGAAAGCAAAAGAACAAATTAAACAGTGTTGTCGATGGTTTAGAATCTCGTGGCAGTACATATGGCGAAGATGGTATCGAAAAAGCCTATAGAATTGCTTATAAATACTTCATTAATGGTGGTAACAATAGAGTAGTCCTTCTTACTGATGGTGACTTCAACGTTGGTAAAGTCTCCGGCACTGAATTAACAGACTTAATTAAACAAAAAGCAGCGGATGGTGTTTACCTCACTTGCTGTGGTTATAGAAGCAATAATAACAATACACTTTACACTCTCGCGGATAATGGTAACGGTAACGCTTACTATATTGATGATGAATTAGAAGCTGTGAAAGTCTTCGAAGAAGAATTAGGTAAATCCTTATTTGTCGTCGCTAAAGATGCAAAGTGCCAAGTTGAATTCTCTAATGCTGTTACGTCATATCGTTTACTTGGTTATGAAACAAGACAAATGAGTAATGAAGAATTTGAAGATAATAAGAAAGATGCTGGTGAAATCATGTCTGATCACACTACTGTCGCCTTATATGAATTAGAACTCAAGAATGAAAACCCAGAAGGTTTCTTCTTCAAAACAACACTCAGATATAAAGATCCAGAAACACAAGCGAATAAAGAAGTGGTTAACACTAAAGCAAGTCTTGGTGTTTCTAGAAGAGGTGACTTTGATTTCGCTGGTTATGTTGCTGAATATGTCTTAACATTAACCGACTCTAAATATAAAGGTGACTCTTCATTCGCTCACTTATTAGAAAGAATGAACGATGAATATGTCAGCGACAAGTATAGAGATGACTTCAAATCAATGGTCTCCAAAACACAACAATTAGACAATTAATTACATGCGTAATTTGATGGCAATTTCTTGTTTGTTTCTCCACAGCCATCAATTATCAAAAAAGCCCCGATGTTGTTCGGGGCTTTGCTTTATCTAAAACTATTGATATTATGGTGTATATCCCATATTATTATATTGAAAAGAGAACCATCAATATGCCAACAATCAGTATTTTTTACGGAATTTACATAACCATGCATCTTAAAAACAAGGAACATAATCCACCACATATTCATGCCACATATGGTAATGAGGCGGCGGCATTCTATATATCAACTGGTGAGATATACGAAGGTAGTTTCCCATCTAGAGCCAAGAAAATGGTTAAAGAATTTGTGCTAAAATATCAGAAAGAATTGCTTGAAATGTGGCAAACCGAAAAATACGTTAAGTTAAAGGGGTTAGACTAGTATGCATTACATGGCGTTAAAAGTTAGATTCTTGGAAGATGTTACATTAGAAATGACATTCCAAGACGGAAAAATTATTAGATATGATATGTCTCAAATGTTTGAGAAATATCCACAGTTAGAAGAATTACGAAAAAATCGTAAATTGTTTGAAAGTGGTCATCTTGATTTAACAGGCTTTGCAGTCATTTGGAATGATGAACTAGATTTTGACGCAACAAGCATTTACGATGATGGCGAAGTTGTTGGGTTTGAAGAAACACCACTAGCTAAACAAATTGGCTTCCTATTGGCAAAAACAAGAGATGAGATGAACGTTACACAAACCGAACTATCCAAGAAATCCCATATTAACCAAGGCGACATTTCAAGAATTGAAAGAGGTGTTGGCAATCCAACGGTTGCTAAAATAAACAAGTTATTTAAAGCTCTAGGAAGAAGTGTTTCATTAGTGCTCTTATAAGAAAGAAAAAAGCCCCGATGTTGTTCGGGGCTTTGCTTTTTTAATCTTGATACTTAATTATTTCTTTTCGTTTAAGCCATATTTACGGTTGAAACGATCGACACGACCATCGGATTGAACGAATCTTTGTTTGCCAGTGTAGTATGGGTGGCAGTTAGCGCATGTATCAACCTTGATTTCTTTTAATGTGGAACCTGTTTCGAATGTGTTACCACAGGAGATGCATGTGACTGTGCAACGATGGTATTCTGGATGGACACCTTTTTTCATAACTTTTTTCTCCTTCCGCCTTGAGCCGTAATGTCGCCCAAAGTAAGTTTGCTCATAAATACTAACAAAATAAATTACTATTGGCAATTATATTTTAAAAAATATCCTTTATTGTCTATAATGTATGACAGATGGAAAAAGTTAATTATCCGCGAAACGATACCTATATATTAATTCCTGCTTATAAACCAGATCACTTAATGATTGAACTTTTGATTAAGCTCAAAAAAGAAGATTTTGATGTTGTCGTTGTAAACGACGGTTCTGGTGAACAGTTTGATGAAGTGTTTAAAGAAGCGGAAAAATACGCGACGATTTTAAACCAAAATCCAAATAAAGGAAAAGGCGCTGCACTACGCCTTGGTTTTTCTTTTGTAAACCTACATCCAGATGGCCATAACTATGTCATTACTTGTGACGCGGACGGCCAACACGCTATTGAAGATATTATTAAAATCAACGATAAATTACACGAAACAGATAGTGTTGTTTTAGGTTCTCGTAAGTTTGATAGAAGTGTGCCAAAAAGAAGCAGAAATGGTAACTTCATGTCAAGATTGTGTAGAACATTAATCACTAAAGAATATGTTCAAGATGATCAATGTGGATTACGTGGTTTCCCTATTAAAGATGTCTTTAACATCACCACTCTTCCAGGTGACCATTATGAATATGAAATGAACGTTATCTGCAATCTACAAATTAAGAGATTAAAGTTTGAAGAAGTGCAAATTGAAACCATTTATTTAGATGGTAATAAGTCTTCACACTTTAAACCAAGTTTAGATACTTTTAGAATCCAAAGAAGCATCTGGACTAACGCTATAACACCTACCGTGTGCGCTATGTTGAGCATTGGCATGTTATTCCTATTAACACTTATTTGGCCAAACGTTGGCCTATATGTGTACATGTTTTTAGGTCTTTCTTATCTTTTCTACTATCAAGCTTTAATTGGCATAACCGCATTTGTATGGCCAACTAAGAAAATGGGTAGAAGAGCCTTAGTGGAAGGTGGATACGCTACAGTAAAAACACTGATTATTTTCTGTGTTTTCACACTTTTATATGAAGTGTGCCATTTTTACCCAGTTGTGGCATACACAATAGCCCTTCTGTTAACTTTCCTATTAAATTTCCCACTTGCTTACTTAGTGTGGAAAGTTAAAAATAGATATGTTGTTAAGAACAACAAGGAGTAAATAACATCATGAAAGAAAACTTTGCTATTCTCACCGATGCTGGTGGTGATTTTACAAGAGAAATAATTGAAAAATATGGGATCGAAGAAACCCCAATGAGTACAGTTGTCTGGCCAGATGGTTCAGAAAAGCCAACTGATTTATATTGGGACACAATGACCCCAAATGAATACTTTACATTAATGACCAATAAGAAGAATAACTTTAGTTCTTCTATTCCTTCTCCTCAAACGATCGTTGATAGATTAAGCGCTTTAGCAGCGGGTGGTAGAAACGTTATCGTTATCACCATTTCTTCCACCATGAGTGGTGGCTATAGTGCTTTCACTGTTGGCGCTAGAGAAGTCATGGAAAAATATCCAGAAATTAAAATTAAAGTTATCGACTCTTTACGCTATAGTGGCGCGATTGATTTAATCGCTATCGAAGCTTCTTTATGCCGTGAAAAAGGTTTAGACTTCGATTCCACTGTTAAATATTTACAAGACTTTAGATTAAGAATTCACCAATGTGGTTTCATTGATGACTTATTCTTCTTGGCAAGAAAAGGCAGAATCGCTAAAGGTAAAGCCTTCATGGGTAACATGATTGGTATTAAACCATTAGGCGATTTATGTAATGAAACAGGCCAAACACAAATTATTGGTAAAGCTCGTGGCTATAAAGCGGTCATGAAATTATTCCCAGAATATATTAGAAGAACAATTGGTGATTATAAAAATAAATCATTCGTTGTTACATATTCTTTAAGAGAAGCACAAGCTTTAGAAATGAAAAAGATGATTGAAGAAAACTTCAAACCTGCTAATTTGATCTTTGTTCCAGTTGGTCAATCCACAGGTTGTAACGTTGGTCCAGGTTTAGCTGCAGCCTTCTACGCTGGAGACGAAGCAGTTTCACCAATGTGTGAAAAAGAAGCCGTTATCTTAAACGAATTATTAAAGAAATAATCTATGCCTCCATTTGTCATCATCATTCTTATCGTTGTTGGTGCCCTACTTGTCTTAGGCTTACTCTTTTCAGTATTCTTTACATTCCTTGTGGCCTATAAGGTTTATAGCAAAACATTAATGCGCGGTAAATCAGGCTCATGGGGTAGAGAACATTGTTCGGAACCAGGTAATCCCGCTTTAGAGACAATGTGGAAAAGAGGTGTTGAATGGTCCAAAGGTGATGAATCATATATTAAAGAATTAAGTATTACCTCAAACGATGGTCTCAAACTAGTGGGCCAATGGTTTGATTATGGTTTTGATAAGACTGTGATTATTCTTCCTGGTAGAAGAGAAACATTAGTCTATTCCTACTACTACGCTCAGCCATATAAGAAATGTGGCGTGAACGTTTTAGTGGTTGACCAAAGAGCACATGGTCTTTCTGAAGGTACTTATAGCACTTGTGGTATTAAAGAAGCAGAAGACGTGAAGTTATGGCTTGAATATATGCACGACACCTTAAATCAAAAAGAATTAATTGTTCATGGTATATGTGTTGGAACATGTGTGACCTCAATTGTCGCTGCCACATTTAAGAAAGACTATTTAAGAGCAGTCATCATGGACAGCGCTTTTATCACTTATAAAGAAATCTATAAGAACCACTACATCGAAAGTGGTCATGCTTTATTCCCTGTTTATTATCAAATTTGGATGTGGTTCAAACACTTCACCAAATGTGATATTAACGACGCAAAAACAATTAAATACGTCGCAGAATTTGATAATATTCCAACCCTATTTATTTGGGGCACAAAAGATATCTATTGCTTACCAGAAAAGAGTGAAGAAGTATTCGCTGCTTGCTCCTCAAATCAAAAGGAAATTGTTTGGTTTGAAGGTGCACTCCATTCTAGGGTAAGATTAAGTAATGAAGAGCGTTATGACGCTGTTATTTCCGATTTTTTAGCAAGAAAAGCATGATTTGCAACCAAAAGTTGCGAAAATTCTAACTAGACTAGGTGGCGCAACCGAGAAAGTATTTGCTAGATTGTTGGTGTCAAAAACAGGAGGAAACGATTATGACGATCGAAATTGCAGACAGATTAGTAAAATTAAGAAAAAAATATGGTTATTCCCAAGAAGAACTCGCTGATAAATTAGGATTATCAAGACAAGCTGTTAGTAAATGGGAAAGAGCCGAAGCAAGCCCAGACACAGACAATCTTATTTGCTTGGCAAAATTATATGGAGTATCTCTTGATGAACTCCTCGCTACTGATGAAGATATTGACACCATCGTCGAAGAACAAGTTAAAGAAGAAGCGCCTGCGCAAGAAGAAAAAGTTGAAGTCAATAAAGATGATCACGTGATCTTTGTTGGTAAAGGTGGTAAGAAAGTCACTATCGGTGATGATGGCGTCACTTGCTATAACGCTGATGGCACAGTGA
Source organism: Bacilli bacterium (assembly GCA_017551465.1). Lineage (GTDB taxonomy): Bacteria > Bacillota_I > Bacilli_A > RFN20 > CAG-826 > RUG14515. Next base: position 11,857 of record JAFZLN010000129.1, on the reverse strand, counting down.
AGAAACATCAATTTGATACAAAGATGGCCGTTATCGGCGCGGTTGAAGCCACATTATTCACATTAGCAACAGTTGCTTATATTGTTGTTAGCGCTCTTCTTGGCTGGTGGAACATTATGTGGGTAGTATTCTTTATCCCAGAAATCATTTGTTCTATTGCTAGAGCGATTGTTAGGAAAAACGCTAACCACTTCAATATGGCCTTTGTAGCGTGCTTTGCCTTCTTCTTTGTAAGTTTATTCTTACCAAGTGTTATTCCAGGTATGCCATACTTATGGCACCCAATGTGGCTCGTCTTCTTAGCAATCCCAACTTATCATAGTTGTGTTGGTGCGATTAACAAAGCTATGGGCAAGCCAGAAGATGATTGCTGCGATAAGAATTGCTGCAAAGACGAAGAAAAAGATGATTAATTAATATGGCAAAATACGTAGTATCTTTAGGTGGTAACGCTCTCGGCAATAATCCAATAGAGCAAAAACAAGCATTAATAAAAGTCGCTGAGGCTATTACTGATTTAATCATGGGCGGTAATGAAGTCGCTATTGTCCATGGTAATGGCCCTCAAGTGGGTATGATCAATCTTGCTTTTGAAGCATCTAAAGAAACACCAAATATGCCATTCCCAGAATGTGGAGCGATGAGCGAAGGCTATATTGGCTATCACATTCAAAACGCTTTATATAATTCTTTTAAAGAAAACAATGTTAATAAATCTGTCGTAACTTTAATTACACAAATTTTAGTGGACCCACAAGATCCACTTTTCTTGCATCCTAGTAAACCAATTGGTTCCTTCTACACAAAAGAACAAGCCGAACAAATTAATAAAGAAAAAGGCTATATCATGAAAGAAGATGCTGGACGTGGTTATCGAAGAGTTGTTCCTTCACCACTTCCAATCGATATTATTGAAAAAGAATCCATCAAAGCATTGCTTGATAATGGACAAGTCGTCATATGTGCAGGTGGAGGTGGCATCCCTGTTATTAAACAAGATGATAAATTAGAGGGTGTAGCCGCAGTTATTGATAAAGATTATGCTTCTGCGAAGCTCGCTGAGCTTATAGACGCTGATTATTTAGTCATTTTGACCGCTGTAGATAACGTTTGTCTAAATTATGGTAAAGAAAACGAAGTCATCTTAAAAGACGTTAAGAAAGCCGAAATGGCTACTTATCTAGAGGAAGGACACTTCGCTAAAGGCAGCATGTATCCAAAAGTGCAAGCAGTACTTAATTTCCTAAATAATATAAGCAAAGTAGCGGTTATCGCATCACTTGATAACGCGAAAGACGCATTCAAATTAAAAGCCGGGACAATTATTCGTTAATCCCGGTTTTATATTTTATAAATCTTTTTCAATTCCTCTAATTGATTAGTATTATTTTCAAAACTAATGCCTTTAGCTTCTAATATTCTTTTGATTGCTAATTCGTTATCTAAGCTATGATAGGCATCATATAATTCAAACAACTCATTAGGCTTTATAAGGCCATAAATCTTTTTCATTGGTTGTTCATAAATATAGCAAATATATCGATATATGTATCCAATCCATTCCATGGACTGTTCATTGTAAATAATGCCACCTTTTTTGTTATTTCTCATTACTTCTATGTATGCTTGAGGTACATCAATTGCTTCGAGCAAGAAACCAGCTGAGTCCATTCTTTCACCTAATAGGGAATGGGCATACTTTTTTACAAAAACTTTTGATGACACTCTTTGATGAACAGAATATCCAAACAAACTAGCTTGATATCTGCACAGTATCAAACCAACTCCATCCATTGTTTTCATTTTAATAAGTCCTCAATATACTTGCCTTTACCGGCATATTCTCGTTTAGCTAGTTTTACTTTATCTTTTCCAATTTTAGTGCTTTCTTCTTTTTTTGTTTTGTAATCGTTTTTTTCCTGGTTGCAAAGATAAAATCTATCAATGATTTTCAAAGAGTGTTTAATGACTTTGTCGTTCATAAAAACATATTGTTTACCTAGCCAGTTGGCGCTTAAAGCATTTAAACATTGCAAATCTGTTATTTCTCCAGAACTAAAATCATCTAGAATGTCGTACATTGTATTGTCGGCAATAGGCGCAATAATCAAATCAGCGCTTTTAACCATTTTTAGGAGGTCTTGCAAATATTTGGAATTTGAATATTCATCTATTTTTCCTCTGAAATATGAAATTAATACCATCCACTCGCAAGAAACATCAAGTTCTACTATTTTTGAGATAGAAGCAAGATTGCATTCGATAACATATACAGAAGAATTTGGGAAATTTGATACAAAGCTAGCGCTTTGGAGTAGCGATTCTCCAACATAGAATCCTTTACCAAAATCTTTTTTAGGTTCGCTTTTTTCAACTGTGATTTCTCCATCAATAAACTCTTTAGCGCCATGATATAGAATCTTTATTTTTTTAGATTCTTTTGACTTATACATTTCTTCTTTGAGGAGATTTATTCTTAAGTTCTTACTATAAAAAACGTCATACATTTTTTCTAGGTTTTCCAAAGCTGGGGCTGATTTATGGTTGATCCATCTATAATAGGTCATCCTCGTTATTCCAAGCATTTTGCAAACATCTTCGTTGTTTAAACTTAATATTTTTTTAGCGAATTCAATATCTTTAATATAATTAAATTTCATATTTGATTCTCCTAAAATACAATGTAACACGTGTTACATACTATTTCAACATGATGTTACATTTTATATTAAAAAAACCGGATTGATTTCCGGCTTTTATTATTTCTTTTTTCTAGTTTTTAGCTTCTTCAGTGGTGCCCACTTGTTATAGATTCTTTGATAGTATTCTCTCCAAAGATTCTTCACGTGTTCTTTACTGTAGAAGTCTGAGATATATTTACTACCCTCTTGGTAGTGGGCGTAATATGCCTTATCAGTGGCTAGCTTATTGATTTGTTCACAGAAACCATCTACGTCAGGGGCTTTCGCATACGTATCTTTATCCACGAATAAGATATCTTCATATAATTCTAAGTTTCTTAATAAGACAGGTTTTCTAGAATTAACAGCTTCTAAGATGGACATTGGGAACAATTCATCAAATGATGGCATAAATAATAAGTCACACATATTGAAGATGCCGTTCATTTCAGTTCTAGGAATAATACCAATGAACTTCACATTTTCTGGAGGGTTATCCATGATGGCTTTAAGTTCTTTATAACCATCAGTAATCGCACCAAAGGAGAAACCACCCGCCCAAACGAAAACCTTATCTGGATTGCGTTTCGCACATTCCACATAATCCTTAACACCTTTTCTTGTTTGGACTTGTCCACATCCCATGACCACAAACTTATCGTGAGGAATATTATATTTATCTCTTAAAGCATTTCTTTCTTCTAAACTTAATTCGTGGAATTTTTCATGATCCACGAAGTTTGGGATATAAGTAATGTTTTCTCTTTTTAAACCAAGTTTCACTAATGGTTCAATAAAGATTGGATTAACCACTACTGCTTCATCCGCTTTCTTATAAGCGTGTTTAACATATTTCTTGAATGCCCAGAAGATTGGTTTAGGCATCTTTAATGAGCCATCAAATGTTTCAGGTAAGCAGTGCACATAAGTAACATTGATATGACGTTTATTTAATCTCATCACATATTGAGGATTAAATGTGTGCATATGATAGATATCAAAGTTAGATTTTTTGGAGTTAACTTCCACTTCAAAAATATCATCATTTTCTTTAACTAATGCAACTTGTTCAATATAAGCACTACCAACACCTTGACCATCAACAGATGTGGCTTGTGATAGCATGTTTATTCTAATTTTATCCATAGCACTTACTATTTTATCTTTTTTTAATTTTTTGATTAACTTTTTTCGGACAAAAATGAAAAAACCTCCCTATTTAATTAATAGGAGGATAAAAAATATGTCGCTCAGTAAATTCAGATTTAATAAACGTAGAAAACATTATTCTTACTCTTTTAAGAAAAAGAAAATTAGAAGAAAGACTTTGACTGAAAACATTCTTTTAACAAGTAAGCCTACAAGAAAAAGACATGAACGTGTTGAAAAGAATGTGAAGCTTTATAAGCATCCAAATCCTAATTGTTCTAAAGAAGTCTATTTAATTCCTATTGTTTATAGGGATGAAGAATTTTCATTTGACACTAAAGAATTGAAATGGAAATTTCATCCAAATGATAAACGTAAAGTTAAGCGAATTAAGAAAAATCGAAAGATATAAAAAAAAGTCGGAATGAAGCACATCAATTAAGACTGCATTATCCGACTAATGATATTTAAGCACATCGGATCATTGTTGTAAACAAAAAGTAGGTATCGAGGTCCCACCCTTGAGGGCCACTGTATCGCAAAAGAAAGCCCCTTGCATGGAGCAAGAGGCCTTTTGTTAAACACTATTATCTAAGATTATTTAACGTTGCAGTACATGAAGAATTTGTATCCTAATGGTGAGGAGAAGAATCCTTCAACGTTTGTCTTGAGCATATAGATATCTGTGTAGTAGTAGATTGGGCAGATAGCGCCTGTACTCATTAAGACATCTTCAGCAGCGTGTAAGATTTGGAATCTCTTAGCGGCGTCTGTTTCTTTAGCAGCGTTGGCCATTAAGGCATCGTATGATTGAGCCCATGTGAGACCTTTTTCATCGTCGTCAATCTTGCCGTTGTTGTTTAAGTCAGCTTCGTAGATAGCAGCATCTTTATGAGCGCCTTTACCGAATTGGCAATCGTTATTACCAGAAACTGTGGTCCACATTGTTAAGTAAGAAGATGGATCATCGTAGTCAGCAACCCAACCGTTACGAGCAACGTCGTAGTTACCTTCTTTTCTGGTTTGTAAGAATTGACTCCAGTCTTGGTTTTCAAGGTTAACTGTAATACCAAAGTTCGCTAATGTGTCTTTAATGTTTTCAGCAATGGCTTTGTGACCACTGGAAGTATTGTATAAATACTTGAAGGCTGGGAAGTCTGTAAATTTCTTGGTGGATTCATCATAAGCATAACCAACATCTTTTAATAATTGGACGGCTTCAGCGACGTTAGCGTTGTAATCAGCGTCGTTTTCACCTTTCTTATAATAACCTGCACCATCACGGGCTGGACCGTTGTGATCAACGAATTCACCACCGGCTGGGTCACTTAAACCTGCGGAGACGAAGGCGTTGGCTGGGATTTGGCCAGCTTTACCGATTTCTTTAACGATATATTCTCTATCGATAAATAAACCTAAGGCTCTTCTAACTTTAGCTCTGTCAGCTTCTGTTGCGGCTTTGCTGAAGACTTGAGAGTTAACGTTGAATGAAATATAGTATGTGCCCATTTGACCAGCGACAACGAATTCTTTTGGGAATTCGGCTTTTAAAGCATCGATTTGTTCATTTGGAACACTGTCAATCATTTGATATTGACCAGATTTGTAAGACGCCAAAATAGCATCATCATCATCAGAGAGTGCGAAGGTGATCTTATCTAATTTGATGTTCTTAGCATCCCAATAGTCAGGATTCTTAACAAGTGTAATGTAGGAATTGTGTTCCCAAGCAGACATCTTGTAAGCACCACATGAGACGTATGTGGATGGACTTGTTGCCCATGTACCAGCTTCTTCTTTGTCGTTGGCTTCAACAGTGGCCTTTTGGACTGGGAAGTATGTTGGGAAGGCTAAGAGTTGATCCATGAATGGAACGTCAACCATTACGTCGAAAGTGAATGTTCTGTCGTCTACTTTCTTAATGGCGAGTGATGGGAAGGCTGCGTCATCGCTTTCGTGTGCAACACCATCAGCAATTTGTTCGAACATGTAGCAGTAGTCACCACCTAAAGAAGCACCACTTGCTCTGTTCCAAGAATAGATGAAGTCATCGGCTGTAATGGCGGAACCATCACTCCATTTGATACCCTCACGAAGTTTAACGGTGTATCTTGTACCGTTAGGATATTTGACTTCATTCCAGCTATCATTATCACCTGGTTCGTGATCGATAACTTCGGCTGTAGCTTTAGTAATACTTTCGGCTAAGTCGAGTGTTAATTCAAGCGCATCGCCTTTCTTTTGATAGCGATACAAACCACTGTCTAAGTGGACTAACATAGTGGCACCGTCAACCGCAGAGTTTAATGCTGGGTCGAGAGATTGTGGTTCACTAGCTAAACAGACTGTAAGAGATTGGCTCTTTGCACCACCACAGGCAGCTAATGCCATAGCCGCTGTACCAGCGAGAACGAGCCATGAGTTTTTTCTAATTTTCATAGCATTTCCTCCTTTTTGAAATTAGAATCTTTTTCCCAAAAAGTAACTTCGCAATACTTTTAGGAAAACCTATATAAGCCTCCCGGCATTATATATGGTTTGAATGACTATTTATCATCAAATAGTCGGCAAGCAACAAAGTGTTCCTTGCTAATCTCCCTTAATTCTGGAAGTTTGTTTGCACATTCAGGTGTCGCCTTCGGACATCTTGTTCTGAATGGGCAACCACTTGGAGCTTTAAGTGGAGATGGTATATCACCTTCTAAGATCTGTCTCTTATTGGCCCTTGCTTTCTTTGGGTCAGGTTCTGGTATAGATGATAGAAGTGATACCGTGTATGGATGGAGGGGGTTATCGTACAATTCTTCCGAATTGGCGAGTTCAACTATGTGACCGAGATACATAACTGCAATACGGTCTGAGATGTGCTTCACCACTAATAAGTTGTGAGCGACGAAGAGGTATGTTAACCCGAATTGTTTTTGTAAATCTTGGAATGTATTAAGGATTTGCGCTTGAATGGAAACGTCAAGAGCGGACACAGGTTCATCACACATGATGAATTCTGGGGATGAGGCTAGGGCTCTAGCAATACCAATTCTTTGACGTTGACCACCAGAGAAGGCGTGTACATAACGTGAAGCATGCTCTTTACTAAGACCAACCGCTTCCATTAAGTCAGCGACTCTCTTATTCATGTGATATTTTTCACTGCAAGCAAGTCTCATATCGTCTAAGTTCTTTCTTGCTTCTTTGAGTTCTTCTCTTTTAGCGTCAACTTTCTTAGCGCTACCATCTTTATCTTTAAGAAGTTCTTTGAGTTCGCTTCTAAGTTGTTGCACTTTCGCTTGTGCAGCAGGACCTTCTTTTTGATAAATTGCACGGCCTTTGAGTGCGTCACCTAAGCAGGTGCGGTGAATTCTAAGAGGTTCCGCGATAATGTCATTAACCGTCATTCTTGGATCCAATGATGAATATGGATCTTGGAACACGATTGTGGCGTTCTTTCTAAACTCTTTGAGTGCGGCTTTGCCTTTGATTTCTTTGCCGTTAAAGATGACTTGACCACTTGTTGGTTTATAGAGTTGTAAGATAGTTCTACCTAAGGTAGTTTTACCACAACCTGATTCACCAACAAGGCCTAAGGTTTCGCCTCTTCTCATTTTGAAAGAAACGTCATCAACCGCCTTTAAAGGAACAGTAGTAAATACAGAAGTCGCGATAGGGAAATACATCTTGAGGTTCTTAACTTCTAAGATGTAGTCATTTTCCTTAACGTCGTGTTTGACTTCTTTGACTTCTTCATCTAATAAAGACAAATCTTGATTTGGGTCAACATTGATATCTTTATCATTTTTGATGTCGTTATTTACTTTGCTCATTGCGGCTCCTTTCTTTCTTTTTATTGGCGATAATCGCACCGTTATACACTAATGGTTTACCTTCAGGGGTACCGTTAACGATGTCGATTTTTCCTTCTTCATAGAGTTTTTTAATCATTTTCCAACAGCTAGCGGCGTGTCCGTTTTCATCGTATTGAATTTCTTCTGGATATCTTTCAATACAGATTTCCATACATTCCTTGCATCTGCTTGAGAAGGCACAGCCTTTTGGTAAGCAGAAGAGGTCAACTGGGTTACCTTGAATTGGTTCAAGTCTTTTACCTTTGCTGTCGAGTTTAGGCATACTATTGAGTAAGCCTTTTGTGTATTCGTGTTGAGGGTTATAGAAGATATCATCCACTGTGCCTCTTTCCACGATTCTACCGGCATACATGATGTCCACTTCATCACAGATTTGGGCTACGACACCTAAGTCGTGAGTGATGATAATGATGGCCATGCCGTATTCTTTTTGTAATTTCTTGAGTAATTCAAGAATTTGGGCTTGGATGGTAACATCTAACGCGGTTGTTGGTTCGTCAGCGATTAAGATGTCAGGTCTTTCCACTAAAGCCATCGCGATCATGCATCTTTGGAGCATGCCACCACTCATTTCAAATGGGTGTTGTCTCATTCTCTTTCTTGGCTCAGTGATGCCAACTTCTTCAAGCATCTTGATAGCTTTCTTATTCGCGGAATATCTTGTTTCCATATAACTAGAGGCACATTCAGCACGGAAATAACGCTGTGCTCTTCTAACATGTCTCTTGTATTTGGTGATATCTCTCTTGAGTCTCTTAGCTTTTGCAGCTAATTCAGCTTTTTCCGCTTCAGTTTTGACTTTGATGCCTTCGTTACTAACTTCATTGAATTTAGCTAATTGTGCATCGTAGTTAGCTTTAGATTCTCTAATATTTGCTGTTAATCTATCAGCGGTTTCTTGGATGTTTTCCTCAAAATGAGGAATTGGTGCATCTTCGTAATTACCAGCATCAATTGCTTTAATACGAGCAGCGAATTCTGGGACAGCATTTTTATATTTTTCTTGCGCGTCCTTTTTCATTTGTTTAAAGCGTTCTACCGCTTTCTTATATTCAACTTCGTAAGCCGCTTTATCATCGATTAGCTTTTGTGAGATAGTCGCATAGTCTTCTTTAAGCTTTTGATTATCTGGGTGATGGGCAATACCTTTTCTCATAGAGACAAGTCTTTGTTCATCACTTTCAATGGCGTTTTTGATATCATAGACAGCTTCTTCAACTGGGTTTCTAGCGTGTGTAAGAATTGCTTCTCTTAACTGATTACCAATTGTCCAAGTTGGATTAAGTGAGGTCATCGCATCTTGGAAGATAATGGAGATACGGTTACCACGAATATCTCTCATTTGTCTTTCAGAAATTCTTAGTAAATCAGTACCGTTATAAATGATTTTGCCACTGTCGACTTTACCATTCTTATCCAAGATTCCCATGATGGAATAGGCGGTAACGGATTTGCCTGAACCAGATTCACCGACGATGCCTAAGACTTTACCTTTTTCCAAAGTGAAAGAAACACCATTGACGGATAAGACTTTACCAGCGTCAATCTTGAATGATGTGTTTAGGTTTTCAACTTCTAATAACTTATATTGTCTAGCCATAACGATCACCTATTTCTGTAGTTTTGGGTCGAAGGCATCTCTTAAGCCATCACCGAGAAGATTTAAGGATAGAACAATTAAACAAATCGCTATCGCAGGAATTAAGAATAAGAATAATTCTTTAGTGCTATTACTAACGATGTATGATTGAGCATCACTCGCTAAGCTACCTAAAGATGGGGTTGGATATTTAACACCTAATCCTAAATAAGAGAGGAAGGATTCGGTGAAGATTGCACTTGGAATTTGTAATGCGGCGGAAATGATAATGACACTCATAGAATTAGGAATTAAGTGTCTGAAAATGATTCTTGCAGTGCCCGCACCATTAGCGCGTGCCGCCATAACATATTCTTGTTTTCTTAAGGTTAAGACTTGGCCTCTGACAAGTCTAGCCATACCAACCCAATAGAGAAGGGCGAAAACAACGAAGATAGCAACGAAGCCTGAACCAAGTTGTGCAAACGCACCACCTTGATTGCTATCAAAGACGGCTGCTAATGTTGCAGATAAGAGAATAATAATCAAGATATCCGGCAACGAATAAATAACATCGACAATTCTCATAACAATCAAGTCGAACTTACCACCGATAAAGCCACATAAAGAACCAATGACACCACCAATGATTAAGACGATAATCGCGGCGAAGAAACCAACGATTAAGCTAGTTCTTGCGCCAACAAGAATACGAATGAAATAGTCATGTCCGTTAGCGTCAGTACCGAATAAGTGTGGGAAAACAAATGTACCAGAATCGATAGCGGCTTGCTCCGCTGGAGCGAAAGCAAATGGCGCCAGTCTATTAAATGAACCATCAGGTCTATCAACATAGCGGTAGCAAATGACTTCGTCATAAGCATATGGGTAGAAAAGTGGAACGATGAAGACCATGATTAATAAAATCACGATGAAGCAGAAGGAAACCATGGCGACTGGATTCTTAGCGAATCTTCTTACGCCATCCATAAAGAACGTAGAATTAGGACGCATTAAATTTGTACTTCTTTTTTCGCTTTCAGAAGCAGAACCAAACTTATCAACATCGATTTGGAAACTTAATGGGTTTCTTTTCATGTTCTTTTTTCCTCCTTTCTAGTCAAAGTCAACACGTGGGTTGACGATAATATACACAATGTCACTAACAAGAGTGAACGAGATTAAAAGTAACGCTAATAAGCATGTAGTACCCATAATTAATGGGTAGTCACGGTTTTGAATAGATCTAATAAATTCTCTACCAACACCTGGAAGTTGGAAGACTTTTTCAATAACTAAGGAACCAGTAATAATGGATGCGAACATTGGACCAAAATATGTGACGACTGGAGTCACAGAGTTTCTTAAACCATGTTTCATCAAGATACGAGAAGGTGTTAAGCCTTTCGCCTTAGCGGTTCTCATATAATCTTGACCAAGAACATCTAAGGTGGATGATCTAACTAATCTTGTAATATAAGCAGTTGGATATAGGGATGCGGCAATAACAGGTAAGATATATGGTCCAATACCATCAACACCAACAGGACTTGTTGGCACTAAATTTAAATTAACCGCGAATACATATAAAAGGATTAAAGCAATAACGAAGCTTGGCATTGCCACACTTGCGGTAGTTAAAACCATGATTGCCCTATCAAAGAATTTGTTTTGATGGGTAGCGGCATATGTGCCTAAAGTTAAGCCAACAATTAACGCTAAAACAGCAGCGGCAGCGCCAATAGGTAATGAGATTTTAAAACCATCATTGATAATGCTGAGAACGGTTCTACCTTTGTAATAGTAAGAGACACCAAAATCAGGTGGAATATGTATTGCGTTCCATAAATAACGTAAGTATTGGATAAATAATGGTTGATCCAAACCATAACGTTTATTAAGAGCTTCGATAACTGCATCACTAAGTGCTTTTTCTCTAGTCCATGGACCACCTGGCACTAATTGCATAACCCAGAAAGTAACAGTCACAACAAGAAGATAAGTTAGAATGCCTAACAATAGTCGCTTAATGATGTAAAACCACATCTTCTTGTTCATAAAGTCCTCTTTTCTTTTTCTTTTTAGTGTGTATGCATAGCCTAGATATATAACGCAACTGCGTGAGTAAAATTGCGTCTATTCTAACAACCGATTTTTAAACCAGTCAACCACCTTTGCTAGACTTTTTAAGCATCTATTTTCTTTATATTTTATAAATATAAGTATTTCTAAATATACACTACATTTTTGATTTTTTCTTATTTTGATAGTCCCACTATCATTTTGGTAGTAAAAATTGTAAAACCTCTAATTTTCGCTAAATATTTTTAATTTTTTATTGATAGATACTTACTTTTTTAAAAGTTATATTTTTCATGGTTATCTAATAAAACGACATTGTAGGTATTCAAAGGTCATATTTTTCTTATCCTTCAACGTCATTTAGAGGTGTTTTAAGGTATATAAAGACATCCTATATATCCTTAATTAATATATGTACGCATATTAGAGGTGTCATTTTATCAACTACAGGTTGTTTTAACGTATATAAGCAAGAAGTCCCCCACATCATTCTATTGATGGTT
>JAFZLN010000001.1 GCA_017551465.1 Bacilli bacterium | reverse complement strand
TATGATCGTTTAGGTGTGAACTATAAGGTCGACGAAAACTATTCCATGTTCAATAACGAAGAACTCGCGGAACTTAATAGAACATTATTCGCTAACTATGTGACCTTAAGAGGTAACGATGGTAGTAGAGAAAAGAAAGTTAACACTAAGGTGTACAAGCCACGTATCTTAACATCCTTAGAAGACGAATCATTTATCTATGGTCCATTATTAGAAGGTCCAATTTCTTTCGCAAGAGTGGATGATGGCTATCAAGCCTATTTAGATAGCAAGTTAAAGAAAGACTTACCACTCCACCCAACAAAGAAAGAAAAAGAATACTACGAAGATGAATACGCCGCTAAAAAGGAAAATCAACAAGATCTTAAAGCTAAGAATGACTTATTAAAGCGTAGACAAAAAGAAGTAAATGCTTTTGAAAAGAAAGTCGATAAGATTTTAGCCAAACGTGAAGAAGCTAGATTGAAACTCTTAGAAGCTGAAAAGAACGCCATTAGACAAGAAGAAGAAGACTTAGTCAACGCGATGAGAAGACAAATCGTCGAAGCTTCTCAAAGAGACGTTACTGATATTGTTAACGCCAATAATGGTGGTAAACAATCTAAAAAAGCTAATAAAGAAGAAACCAAGGAATACGCTCCAACAGTTTCATTTAACGATGCTGCGGATGAAATTTGGCCACAACTTAGTAATCCAACTCCATTACCAGTCGTAGAAGAAAAGCCTGCTCCGCAAGTTCAAACTACTAAACCAGTGGAACAACCAGTTCAAGCTAAACCACAACCAGTCAGAGTGGAAAAGGTCTATGTCCCAACTGTGAGTTTCAATGACGCTGCTAACGAAGTCTGGCCACAACTTAATAACCCAACACCAATGGCTAAACCAGCGGAAGAAGTTAAAGCCACTGAACAGCCAAAACCTGTTAAGAAAGCTAAACCAGTAGTCGTGGAACAACCAGCCCCAGTTGAAGAAGAAAAACCAGTGGTGGTTAAGTCTGAACCAAAGGTTTATACACCAACAGTTAGTTTTGAAGATGCCGCTGATGAGATTTGGCCACAATTAAATAATCCAAAGCCACTTCCTAAGGAAGAAGTAAAACCAGTACCAGCGCAAAAGCCTGCTCCTAAGAAAGCAGAACCAGTACCTGCGCCAGCGGATGAACCTACTAAGGAAGAATCAAAGCCAAAAGGTAAACCAATCAAAAAATACTTCTATAGAAGTGATGGTACGGTGGCTATCATTTATAAGAAAGAAAAGGCTCATAAGGAAGAAAAGCCTGAACCTAAAGTAGAACAACCTAAGGTTGCTCCTAAAAAGGAAGAAAAGAAAGAGAATAAACCACAAAGTGTGGTGAAGAGTAAAAAGACCCGTAAAAAATTTAGAAAGTAATTTATGAGCGAACAAGTTAAGGAAAAACGTGTCAAAAGACCAAAGAGTAAGGCCAGAAAAATCGTCGAATGGATCCTTACTGGTGTTTTCCTTGTGCTCTTCGGTTTCGTGATGGCGGGCCAAATTGATGGTATGGTCCATAAAAAGGATCATTATAATCAAACAATTAGATTTGGTTATGGCACATTCGTTGTTCAAACCGATTCTATGGAACCAAAATACATGACCGGTACTGCACTCATTACTTATAATGAAAACGCTGATAAAATTTATGAACGTTTCACCAAAGGTGAAGATGTCGATATTACTTTCGCCGATGTCTATAACGCTAATAATGAATATACCACCCCAAAGAACAGTCCTGAATTAACAAAAAGAACTGATCCAACTGGAGTGCCAATGACCCATAGAGTGAGAGAGATTCACGTTAATCAAAACCTCGCCGTTGGTAAAGGCAAATACACATTTATTACTTCTGGTATTAATACAAAATCCACTAATTTAGGCTGGAGAGAAGGAGAGCCTGAAATTGTTATCAACCAATATCAAGCTTTTACAGAAAAAGAAATCCTTGGCAGAGTGACAATTAACTCTATTTTCCTAGGTGGTGTTTTCTCCTTTGTGGGTTCGCCTTTAGGTTTATTAGTGCTCTTACTAATTCCAGCATTCTATCTAGTCATTGCTAGTGTGATTGATATATTTAAGGCTTATAAAGAGCCTGAAGAAGCTAAAGAAGGAGCGGGAGCCACATCCAATAATAATAGTGGATCTGTTACTCTCTCTGAAGCGGATAAAAAGAGACTCAAAGAGCAACTCTTAGAAGAAATGATTGCTAAGAAGAAAGGAGAAGGCAATGAAAGCAAGTAGAGGTCGATTAACTGCGGTTATTATTACTGCGATACTCCTTACCGCCGCCTATATCCTCGCTGGTTTAGCGATGATTGGCCATGTCTTTGGTGATAACACCCCATTAGCCAATATCATGAATGCTTCAGCGATTGGTATGACTGTTTTATTCGTGACTTGTGTTTATTTGCTCGTCTCCAACTTATCAATGATTAAGACCTTACAAGACGATAACGAATATAACTTAGGTGTCAGAAGTGCTTTCAATAACATGTATGCCTTCCAAAAACGTGTGGAAGTCCTTTCTAGATTAAATAGAATCGCCAAGAGACAAGAACACATCATCGCGTTCACATTCTCCTCTTTGGTGGTCTCACAAAACGTTAATAGAAACCATGAAATCTATTTAATCAACAATCACATTGCTAACTTCTTAAATGAACTTCCAAGTAAGATTAATGCGAAGAAAAGAGACTTTGTCTATGCCTTCTCTCGTGGTTCTTTCTTAATTTACTGCGCAAAACAAAACGAACAATCCATTCAAAATATCTGCGAAATCATCGCTAAAGATATTTATGACTTTGGTGAAAAGAACTGTCAACACATCTGGGTGCAACCATTCTTTGGTGTCACTCGTGTCTATGATAGTGAACTTTTAACTCACCAAATTGAAAACGCTTTACTCGCTAGAGATAATTCTGAAAAAAACTTTGAAACAGTGACTTACTATCAAGAAACATTCCGTAAGAGTGTTTCCTCTAATGATATTGAAGAATTAACTCAAGCTTTAGAAAATAAAGAATTCGTTGTCTACTATCAACCAAAGTTTGATTTAGCCAAGAGACAATTTATTTCTTCAGAAGCTTTAATTAGATGGAATTCCAAGAAATATGGTTTATTAGCCCCAACTAAGTTCTTAACCAAAGCGGAATCCATTGGTTTAATTCACGATATTGATATCTATGTCTTAAGACAAGTTTGTGAAGACTTAAATGAATTAATTAGAAGAGGTAGAAGAGTCTTGCCAGTCTCCGTTAACTTCTCCTTATACGAATTCTATAGTGCGAACTTCTTAGATACCATTATGGGTATCCTCGCGGAATTCCACGTTCCCGCTAATTTAATTGAAATTGAAATTACTGAAGCGACTTCCCAAGCTAACCAATTCTTATCCATTTCCATTATTAAGAAACTTAAAGAAAACGGTATTCGCGTTTTAATGGATGACTTTGGTATTGGTTTCTCTAACGTTGGTAACTTAAGAAAGATTCCATTTGACGTTGTTAAGATTGATAAATCATTTATTGATGGTATCGTTAACGACACCAAATCACGTGAAATCGTGAGATTCTTAATTGGTCTTTGTAAGATCAACGGCATGGAAGTTGTCGCTGAAGGTGTTGATAACAAAGAACAAGTTGAAATATTAAAGAAGGCGAAATGTGACACGATTCAAGGATTCTATTATTCCGAAGCTCTTGAAAAGAAAGCTTTCGAAAGATTCTTAGATAATAACCCATTTGAAAAGAAGGAGGGCGTTAAAGCATGATCATGATTATTGGTAGCCAACATGATGATATCCTCTATTTCGAAAGTGTCATCACTAACAAAAGAGAAGAACTCGTCATGGGCAAATTCAAAGTGACCATTGGTACCATCTTTAACCAAGCGGTCATGTTAGTGGATCAAGTCAAGACTAACTACTTAAGTAGCGCTCTTACCTTGTATCTCATCGAAAAGTATTTCGTCATCCTTGTTTTAGTAGTGGGCCGTTGTGTAGCGTACACTAAAGACTTAAAACCATTAGACATCGTCATCTCTAAACACGTTATCGCTGGAGATGTCGACCAAGTAAATGAAGATAACGTTAAATACGGACAAATCCCAGGCTTTGAACAAGTCTTTGAAGCCTCTGAAGATGTTGTCTCATATATCGAAAGTGCTTTTGAAAAGAGAACATTCTCTGTTTATAAAGAAGCAAACTTTGTTTCCACAAGTGTGGACTATCATAAGAAAGAACAAATCTATGATATCCATGAATTTGATCATATCTTAGGCTTTGACAATAACATTGTCTTTGATACAAATTCTGGTGGTGTCGCTTTAGCGTGCTCTCTCACCAGGGTGCCTTTCGTCTCAATCAAAGTCGTGGAAAGATATTTAGAAAAGAACAGTGATGTTAATACATACTTAAAAGCCATGAAAGAATATGTGAATATCGGTAAAGCCGTTGTCACTTGCATCGGTGATATTGGCCGCAACGAAATCATCACAGAAGGAGGAAAGTAAAGATGCCAAGACCAGGTAAACCTCGTTCCATTAAAATCTTCTTCCGTTTCGTCACGATTTTCCCAATCGTCTTCTTTAATGTTCTTGTTGTCACAATGACGCTTTTAGCGTTCTTCTACGCTAGAACTAATAATATCGCGTTATTCATTGCGATTATCGTCTTTGCTTTATTCATGATTGCCTTCTATGTGGCTTATTCTGTTTACGTTATTAGACAATTTAGAGTGGTCTTTATTGATGGCTTATATGGCATAACAATTTCTAACTTCCAAAATATCGCTAGAAATGAAAATGATTTCCGTGAATACCCAAGTAAGCAATACGTTGAAATCAATGCCTTAAATGAACACGTTGATGTCTTAAGAAAAGAGCTCATTGGTGCGACTGTTATTCCTAACGAGAATAACTTTGAAGGTATTGAATTAGATTATCTTGATAAGGAAAGAAATCTCGTCACTTTTGAATCTTTCAAAAGAGAATTAGATAACATCATTTTCAAATCACAAAACTACCGCAATATCATTATTGAAACATATTATGAACTTGAAGATGAACACTTAACCAAGAAGAACATCGATTACATCCTTAAGGTTTTAAGAGAAAACTTCTATGATTATGAAAATCCTTTATATGTCCTTGGTGAAGAAAGTGAAAGTGTTTATCTCTATTTACCAAGAATTGATTCTTTAAGCAAAATTAGAGAACAATTAGAAACATGTCTTCGTAGTGCAAGTATCTCTAAACGTCTCGCGGAAGGTATTACTCCTTTGACCGCGCATTTCTCCGTTGTTTGCTACCCATTTAGTGATGTCCAAGAATTATTACCAGACTTAAGATATGCCAAACGTCAAGGTAATGATATTTTCTTCTATTTGCCAAACCGTTTAAACTCTATTAAAAATAGTGCGATTTTAAGAAACTCCACGAATTTGAACTCAATGAGTAAAATTATCGCGCCTTTATCCACGATGAAACTTGGTTTCGCCAATAGTGCGGAAAATAATAAGATTGTCGAGTCCACAATTAAGACTATTGCCCAATACTTTGATATCGACTACGCTGGCATCATCTCTTTAGACGCTGTTAATAAACGTTATGTCATTTCTTATCAAGCAAATGATGAAGAAATTAATCCTCTTAGCCACGATGGTGAAGTTAATCAGGCTTTAATCACCATTATGGACGAAACCAAGGACGAAAATGGTTCCTATTACTTCTCAATCAGGAACCACGCAAATAACGCCTTAGGGCGTCATTTAGACCGCATTGGTTTAGAAAGTGGTTTCTATTACGTTATTAAGAATAATGATTTAGTGCAGGGTGTCGTTTATTTCTTTAATAAGAATAAAGAACTTAAGTTCGACTCATACATTCAAGAATCAATGTTAATGCTTTGTACAAGAATTGGCTCATTCATCATCAGTGAAAAGAGAGATTCTGAAATTGAAAGCTCATTTGATGAAATCGATGCGATTCTTAAAATCGCTGACTTCTCTACATACCGCGTCAGCGCGGATGACTATACTCTTTTGAATGGTTCTCAAACCATGCATCGCTTATTCCCAAATATCAAATATGGTGAAAAGTGCTATAAAGCCTTATATGGTTTAGATGCCCCATGTAAAGATTGCCCACTTCTGACTGGTAATAAGAAAATGGTGAAATATGGTCGAGATAACTATGAAACATCATTGTTATTATCTGATCACCGTAATGTCTATCGTGTTTTATCGATTAAAAATATCTACTCCCATAAATCACATGGTCGTTATAACCAAGACCTCCTCATCAACAGTTTCCACACTCTCGTGGAGAACTTAGATGATATCTATACGATGAATGGCAAAGGTTACTTACTCTTATTAAGAATTGATAACTTAGAACAACTCGTAGAAGAACATGGTTCTGAAGGTACTTTATCTATTCTCCGTGATTTCACAAAACGTATTAAGAAAGCCCACCGTGGTTTAGAAAACATCTTCTATTACACTAACCAATTCTTAGCGATGTTATTCTACGAATATGGCCAAACTGACATCTTAGAAGAATGTGAAAAGATCTATGCTATCGCGAAGAACGTTGATAAGTCCGCTGACTATGTTTTGAATATTACCTTCTTACCAGTCAGCTACCCACGTGCCTTCCCTAACGCCGCAAGCTTAATTAAACAAGCCGATGTCTTCTCCACAAGAGGCCGTTATGAAGTCAATAAAGACTATATCTATTTCGATGAAAACGATTACTCTAGAAGTGCGAATAGAGAAGAATACATTCTTTCTATTATTAAGAAAGCCTTTGGCGATAAGACATATGGTATCAACCTT
>JAFZLN010000128.1 GCA_017551465.1 Bacilli bacterium | reverse complement strand
ATTTTTTTAATGCGATTCTAGCTTCTCTCTTCTCTCTTTTTTCTAAACGCATGTCAGCCTTCTTTTTCTTTAAAGCTTCGTTATCGTTGTGTAGAGTTGCAAGTATTGCTTTATTTTCAGCCCTATCTTTTTTATCACTTTGCTTCTGTTGTTTCTTTTCTTCTTTTAATTTAAGCTTAGCGTTCGCTAAAGCGTCTGCTTTTGCAATCATATAATTGTTTTTTGCATCTTTTAGTACATCTACTAAATTTGGATGTTTCTCTGCTTCTAGCTTAAGTTCTTCAATTAATTTATCGTTTTCCGCTTTTGTTTCTTGCTGGAAGAGTTTATAGTCTGCGTTTGTCAAACCTAAAACAACGTTTTCAGTAGCACTAAACGTATTCACTAATTTGAAGTGTTGGTGGATCATACCAATCTTATGCTTGTAAGCATCGCTTGGGGAATTGATATCCACTTTCTCTTCATTGATATAAACATCGCCTGTATCTTGCTTATAGATACCAACAAGGACGTTCATTAAAGAAGTTTTACCAGAACCATTTTCTCCTAAAAGAGAGTAAATTAGACCTTTTTCGATGGAAAAAGAAATATCTTTGTTGGCCACAACTTTCTTTCCGAATCTCTTTGTAATGTTTTCAAATCTAATAGCATCCATAAACAAATAAAGAGACTTGCTGGCCATGAAGACCAGCAAGTCGAGTTAATAAAAATTAAAGATTAGTCACCGTAGTTTCTATTCTTGAGGTTGATGCCATCAATTTCAACATTGAAGTATGGAGCAGAAGCATCAGCACTTTCATTGAAGTAAGAAACGCCGTTTTTTGTAACGATAGCTTCGGTATCACCTTGGAAGTCACCATCGGTATCAGCTTGGTATGTTGTTAAAGCAGCACCGCTGACTGTGAATGTGGAGCAATCGAAGACTTTAGCAGCGCCTTTTTCTTTGACGTCTTTTTCAACGGCAGCGAATTTGGCTTTGTAATCTGCTAATTTGGTTGCGTCTTTGGTGAGGTTGTCCCAGTTGACATTGTATTCAACGGAACCAGTGGCAATTGTACCTGTCCAGTTAGCGTTAACTTCGTTTTCAATTGCTTTGCCTTCGTAAACAGCGTTAACAACGGCTTTATAATATGGAGCCCAGTTGATACGGGAGTAACCTAAATATGTTTTTGGGCATTGGTCTTTTGTTTCGACATTGTATGTAATGTTTGGAATGTTGGCCTTTTCACAGGTACCTGGAGCACCCATGGAGTCAGCGTGTTGGGAAACAAGGACGGCACCATCTTTGATTAAAGCATCAGCGGCGGAACCTTCACCTTCTGGATCGTACCAAGAACCAGTGAAGGAAACATCCATTGTCACTAAGGAATCAGAGTAGTTGTAATCACGAAGAGCGTTTCTAACGCCTAAGAACCATGATGTATAACCGGACATAACTTCAGCGTATGTGAAGGCACCGACATAACCAACTTTTAAGGCTTTTTGTGCATCTAAGTCAGCTTTGTGATCTTCGACTAATTTTAAACCAGCAGCGTAACCGGCGAGGAATCTACCTTGGTAGATGGAAGCGAAAGCATTGTGGTAGTTGCTTTGGTTGGCTGTTTTGGCATTTGTACCTGTCGCGTGGCAGAATTGAACTTCTTTGAATTCTTTAGCGGCATTGAGCATGTGGCTTTGGTGACCGAAAGAGTCAGCGACGATAACTTTGCAGCCTTTTTCGACTAAGTCTTTAGCGGCATCAAAGCAAGCTGTATCTTCGTTAACACCTGTTAATAAGCAGTTCTTTTCGAAAATGACTTTTTTGCCTAAGTCTTTCACGGCTTCATTCATAGCATTGATAAAGTTAGCATCGTATGTTGAGCTGCTATCGTGTAAGCAGATTAAGCCAATTTTAACCGCATTGCTGTCAGCGGCTTCGCTATTGCAACCTGCTAAACCGGCAACAGAAGCAGCAGCTAAGGCTAATAATGATACTAAGCGTATTTTTTTCATTTTTGTTTTTCTCCTCCTTATAATCTCTAAAAAATAAAAATGAGCTTCCTATAATTGGAAGCCTCTACCTTGAATTAACGCCGAAATGTACGAAAGACTATTTCGAGAATCAATTTAATTCGTAGTGCTACATTATACGGTGTAGCGTAGAGACAACCCACCAATTAGGGAATTATACGAAGTCAACGGCGAACCATTGACGCCATTATTGTATATTCAAAAATTGACAGTTGTAAACCCATAAAAATTTATTTTTTCACAAAAAAGTCGCACGAGTTTTAATAAATTAAAGATTTAACGTGCGACGTGTATGAACAATTCTTAGTAAGCTTCAACTGGAACGATAGAAATTACTGGATATTTTTTGAGGAGTTCACGGCCTTTGAGTGGTGTTAATTCGATATAGAACATAACACCTGCAACAGAAGCGCCACTTCTTTCAACAAGTTCACATAAAGCTTTCGCGGAACCACCTGTGGCTAATAAGTCATCAACCACTAAAACGCGATCACCTGGTTTAATAGAATCTTCACTAATCACAAGAGTAGCGGTGCCGTATTCCAAATTATAAGAAACACAGTTTCCTGGTCTTGGTAATTTGCCTGGCTTTCTCGCCATGACAACACCTTTCTTTGTTAATAAGCCAAGAGTTGGACCAAATAAGAATCCACGAGCTTCTGGACAGACGATTTTATCAAATTGAATATTGTTTTCTTTTAATTCATCGACCATCACATCGAATACCATTTGGAGATATTCTGGATCTTCAAATACTGGAACGATGTCTTTGAAGATGATGCCTGGTTTTGGAAAACCAGGAACGTCCTTAATATGCTTTTCGGATAATGAAATAACTTGTTCTTTTTTAGTCATAATTGATACCCCTTGTTTACGAAAGACAAATTTTATTCTAGCGCAGTAGTGGTATTTTCTCAACGTGTGAAACACATAAATTTCATGCCAATCTTTTGACAAAAACTCAATTATGTTTTATCTCGAAAATTTTCTGAAAAAAGTGTTTGCAATAGTGTGTGTATGTGATAAAGTTTTAGGCAAAGGATTGCTATGGAGAAACGAATTAGAAAGTGTAAGATTCCCGCCGCATTAGGGGGCTTCTTCCCTAATTTTTCATCCCCATTCGCTATTCTTATCTGTTTGTAGTCACCCCTTATTGTCGGGTGATTTTTTTTGCTTAGAGAGGAGAAACATTTATGGCAACAAACAATCTCATCTATGATGTGAATGACAAGCCAAGTTGGGGAAAAACTATTGTCTTCGCATTACAACAATTATTAGCCATTATGGCTGCAACCATTGCTGTTCCAATGATCGTTGGCAATGGCTTAAGTACTTCTGCTGCGTTATTCGGCGCTGGCGTTGGTACAATCGTCTATTTACTTTTCACAAAATCTAAATCACCAGTCTTCTTAGGTAGCTCCTTTGCTTTCTTAGGAAGTATGTTTGCCGCTTTCGCTGGCGCTGCTTCAATGAGCATGGGCTATCTCGGCATCATTATTGGTGCGGTTTTCGCTGGTTTAGTTTACGTTTTATTATCCGTTATCTGCAAATACTGTGGTTCCCGCTGGATTTCCAAAGTTATGCCAGCAGTCGTTATTGGTCCAACAGTTGCTATCATCGGTTTAAGTTTATCCGGTAACGCTGTTGCAAACTCTTTCGGCTATGGTTCAGTTGATGCTTTCCGCGCAAGTGCTAATGTCATTGACTGGCACGTTTTAGCTTGCATCTTTGTGGCGTTAGTCACTTTAATCACAGTTATCGTTGTTTCCGTTTACAGCAGACCAAAGGGTTTCTTAAGATTAATCCCATTCGTCGTCGGTATCGGTGCTGGTTATCTCACATCTTTAGCATTAACTGGCTTAGGATTCGCTCTTGATAAAGAATGGTTAAAAATTATTGATTTCAATATCTTCGCTAATGCTGGTTGGGACAAATTCATTGGTGGCTGGTGCCCAGAATTCACATTCATCAAAGCATTCGGCTCATTCAGTGATGGTACAAGCTTTGCTAATTTCGGTGCCTACCTTGGCACATTAGCAGTTGCTTATGTTCCAGTTGCATTCGTCGTTTTCGCTGAACACATTGCTGACCACAAGAACTTAAGTTCCATCATTGGCAAAGACTTATTAGAAGAACCAGGCTTACACAGAACACTTCTTGGTGATGGTGTTGGCTCAATGGCCGGTGCTTTCTTCGGTGGTGCATGTAACACAACATATGGTGAATCCGTTGGCTGTGTCGCTATCTCTGGTAACGCTTCCATCAGAACAATCTGGGCGACCGCTGCTATGGCAATTGTCCTCAGCTTCTTCTTACCATTCTCCACATTACTCGCTTCCATCCCAACTCCAGTCATGGGCGGTGTCTGTATCGCTTTATACGGCTTCATCGCTGTCTCTGGCTTAAAGATGATTCAAAAAGTCAATCTCAATGACAATAGAAACTTATTCGTTGTCTCTGTTATCTTAATCGCCGGTGTTGGTGGCTTCGCTATGACATTCGTTTTACCAAACGCTGCTGGTACAATCACATTAACCGAGGTTGCGTGCGCGTTAATTCTTGGTATAATTGTGAATGTGATTGTTGGTCCTAATAGAAAAACCGAGGAAGAACAATCCAAAGAAGAATAAAAACCGAGGAATTAATTGATGGCTTACAAAAATTATCCAAACGTGACCATTCTTGATCATCCACTTCTTAAACATAAAATTACGAAGTTAAGAGACAAGACCACAAAGACTAACGAATTCAAAATGTTAGTTAAAGAAATTTCTATCCTTGAAGGATATGAAGCTCTCCGTCATCTCGAAACACATCTAGTGGAAATTGAAACTCCAATCGAAAAGAGTATGCAACCATTAGTGAATCGTAAATCCTTATGTTTCGTACCAATTCTCCGTGCGGGTCTTGGTATGGAAGATGGCTTGCTCGAGTTAGTTCCAGGCTGTACATGTGGTCACATCGGCTTATACCGTGATGAAGTTACCAAAGAACCAGTAGAATACTACTGCAAGCTTCCAGCGGATATTTCCGAAAAAGATGTTTATCTCATCGACCCAATGCTCGCAACAGGTGGTTCTGCTATTGACGCAGTCAAGATGCTCAAAAAGCATGGCGCAAAGAAGATCTCCTTCATTTGCATCATTGCCGCACCAGAAGGTATTGAAGCATTCTGCAAAGCCAATCCAGATATCCCACTCATCGTTGGTGCATTAGATAGATGCTTAAACGAAAATGCCTATATCTGCCCAGGTTTAGGCGATTGTGGTGACCGTATCTTTGGTACAACCAACGGCACAACAAGCGATAAATAATCGCTAGTGTACTTCTTCAAATAAAATTTACATTCCTTTCAGTTGAAAGAGGGAAAGAAAGACATGACAAATAAAGAACAAGTACTAGTATTTTCTTTAACCACCTGTGAAGAATTAGCAAACAAGGTGTGTGAAGAACTCGGTGTGGAGAAATCCCCTGCTATCTGTAGAAGATTCGCAGATAATGAGGTTTTCGCTAGACCAAACGTTGACGTAAGAGGTAAAGATTGCATTGTTATTCATTCAACCTGTAATCCAGTCAACGACAAATTAATGGAATTATTAATCTTCATCGACGCTCTTAAGAGAGGTGAAGCTAAAACCATTACCGCGATCATTCCATATTTCGGATATGTGAGACAAGACAGAACTATTGATTTTGGTGATCCAATTAGTGCTAAATTAGTGGCTAATTGTTTAAGAGAAGCCGGCTGCAATAGAGTTGTATCAGTTGA
Source organism: Bacilli bacterium (assembly GCA_017551465.1). Lineage (GTDB taxonomy): Bacteria > Bacillota_I > Bacilli_A > RFN20 > CAG-826 > RUG14515. The sequence goes on along the minus strand of JAFZLN010000128.1, from coordinate 4,474 downwards.
TTACCACAGTGGTTCAATGCAACCATTCTTCGAAAACATGGAAGCAGTGGAGTTATATTCCTCCTCTGTGTTCGCTGATTACTATCGTAAACGCTTAAAGACATTAAAGGTCAAACTCGAGGACGTTGTCATCGTTTCTCCAGACAAGGGTGGCCTCGAAAGAGCTAAACATTTATCTAAGGATTTAGGCGATTTACCAATCGCGGTGTTAAATAAATACCGTCCTGAACCAAATAAGGCCGTTATTACTAACATCAAAGGCGAATCAGTCGTGGACAAGTACTGTTTAATGATTGATGATATCATCGATACTGGTGGCACAATTATTGCGGCTAGTAAAGAACTTCTCAAAAATGAAGCAAGAGGTATCCTCATCTGCGCTTGCCATGGTATCTTTTCCAAGAACGCTCTCGCGAAATTATATAGATGTGGCATCTTAGATATCGCTATTAGTGATTCTATTCCACAAGAAGAAGACGTTGTTTCTATCGTCTCCTTAGCGCCAATCATCTCTAAATATATTGACGAGAACTTCTAATTAGATTGAATTGATATATAAGACCAGAGTAAAGTCTGGTCTTTTTCTTTGAAAATATTGAGAACATCACATGATATTTGCTATTATTCATAGGGTGATTATTTATGAAAGATAATGTCATTAAGAAAAATAAAAACGCTAATATCATCTATGGCGTTTGCTTAGTATTAGCAATTCCAGCAATACTTTTATTCCTCTTTAATATCAACTATAGAAACAATTTAGAAAAAACGCTTGTTTGGATTGGCACTGGTGTTTTATGGCTTGCGTTTTTCATCGCATGGCTAGGCTACCTCCTTTGGAAAATAAGCTTTAATAATGAAGAATTTAAAATCAGACACTTCTTTTTTACAAAAACATATAAAAGAGAAAATATCATAGCCATCGAAGAACCGCGTGAACACCGTGAAGGAGCCCGCTCTCTTACCCCTTTCAAAAAACATGTTGCTATCCATAACGTCATTCGCCGTAAAGACAATAATAGATTGATTGCGGAAATCCATGACCACTATATGAATTCAGAGTATTTCAAACGTTTGTTGACCAAAAGCAAAAAGTAATCGATTTAAATGTTCGCTAGTCAACAAGAAAAATAGCCAAAACTGTTTACCGTGGTATACAAAAATGGCTATTTTTTGGTATGTAACAAGATATTTGATTAACTTTGTTGCATATGCTACAATGTTCACATGAAGTATAGTATTTCCTCTGATATCAAAACCATATGTGCCATCAAGAAACGTTCCATCTCATCTTTATCTACCGAGTTAGGAGTGGCAAGAAGCACTGTTATTAGATTGGTCAACAAAGAAACAAGTCCTTCTGATTTATTTCTAGAGTCCTTTTATTCGTATGCGTACCAAAGCGTTGAATTTGGCAATAGGCTAAATGATTTCAAAATAAAATATGCGTTGGAAAAGCATAATAGTATTTATTTTCATGGAGCAAGAAAAGAAATAGATGGAGAAGTTGATCTCCTTCATTCTCGCGACGATGTTGATATGGGCCCAGGATTTTATCTAGGCGAAAGTTACGAACAAGCATCAGCGTACATTTTTGGAAACAAGAAGTCATCTGTTTATCTTTTTTCTTTAACTGATTTGGAAGGGTTAAATATTAAAGAATTTGATATTTCGCAAGAATGGATGCTTGCTGTTTGCTATTATCGTGGAAGATTAGAGGAACATCAGAACCATCCAATTATCAAATCAATTATCAAATCAATTGAAGATGCTGATATTGTGATAGCTCCGATTGCAGATAACAATATGTACGAAATAATGAATCAATTTGCAAGAGGTGATATAACAGATAAGCAAGCCACAATGGCATTATGCGCATCTCACCTTGGGAAACAACATGTTATCAAAAGCAATAAGGCCTGTAAGCGATTATTAATAGTTGACCGACTTTATTTGTGCGCAAAAGAAAGAAATGATATCGAAGAAGTCCGTAGGGAAAATGCTTTCAAATCCACAAATGAAGCACAAACAATTATTCAAAAGCATCGTCGAGATGGTCTTTACATTGAGGAACTACTGAAATGAATACACACGAACAGAGAATGTGTGAAATGCAAGAAGAACTGTTTTCTCTATCGGTAGATAGATATAGTTGCGGCTCTCCGTTTTTCATTTTCAAATTCATGATGAGCGAATTAGCCAAGGAATTGGATAATATTGATGATCCGTTCAATTACATTAGTCCAAATAACGCAATTACGATTCTTGAAAAACTATATCCAAGTTTATTAAACACTACCGCAAAGAAATATCCAAAAAAAGTTATCGGATGGATGGGTTATATCTATCGGGCGTGGTGCATTATAAAGAATAAGAAATCTTCTGAGATCTATAGAGTTATGAAGGCTGATAGAATGCTTTCTTTATATGATGTCTACCACACTTTTTCTCCTGAATACTGTGTTGACGCTCTGGAAGAGCTCATAAAAGAGGAAGAAGAACCTGTTGATTCTTATGAATTTTTTAAAACATTTAGAGAGTCAGACAATTAGATGATAATTTCGTTTCCTTAAGTTAAAAACCTATTAACAGTAGCGCACGCATAAGGTATACTAAATTAGTGTTTTTTCTTTGTGAAAAGAGAACTAAAGGAGATACCTGTATGAAATACGATGTCGTCATAGTTGGTGCGGGCCCAAGTGGCTATTTTTGTGCCTACGAATTAGTAAATAAAAATCCTAAATTAAAAGTTCTCCTTATCGACAAAGGCCTTTCTATCGAAAATAGACATTGCCCAGTTTTAGAACATAAATTAACAAAATGTCCAAGAAACACTAAAGGCTATCAAGAATGCTTCCCAGCTTGCTCCATTACTAATGGTTTTGGTGGTGCTGGCGCTTATTCTGATGGCAAATTTAACATCACTTCTGAATTTGGTGGTTGGTTACAAGACTATATGGACCGTGATGATCTCATGGGCTTAATTGACTATGTCGACCAAATTAACTTAAAGTACGGTGCCACTCCAGTTATCACTGATCCATACACTAAAGAAGTCAGGGAAATTGAAAAGAAAGCCATGTCTGTCGGCTTAAAACTTTTACATAGTAAAGTCAGACACTTAGGCACTGAAGAAAACTTAAAAATCTTAACTAGAATATATTTAGACTTAAAAGAGAAGATTGACTGCAGATTCTCTACCGCTGTCAAAGACGTCATTGTCGAAGACCATGTTGTTAAAGGCGTTATCACCGATAAAGATGAAGTCATCAACGCTGACTATGTTTTATTAGCGGTTGGTCGTGAAGGTAGCCAATGGTTAACAAACCTCTTTGAAAAGTTTGGTGTGGAAATGACACAAAACCAAGTTGATATTGGTGTCCGTGTTGAATGTCCAAACATGGTCATGGAAGAAATTAATAAGAATTTATATGAAGGCAAATTCCTTTTTAAAGCCTCCACTGGTAGCACAGTCAGAACATTCTGCTCCAACCCAGGTGGTCATGTTGTTATGGAAAACTATCAAGGTGTGGTCAATGTTAACGGCCATTCCTATAACGATCCAAAATTATCCAGTGAAAACACAAACTTTGCTTTATTAGTGACTCATCACTTTGAAGAGCCATTTAAGAAACCAAATGAATATGCCTTAAAAGTCTCGTCCTTAGCGAACCAATTAGCGTGTGGTTCTGTTTTAGTCCAACGCTTTGGTGATATTAAACAAGGTAGACGTAGTACAGTTAAACGTATTAACGAAGGCTTTGTGAGACCAACATTAAAAGAAGCTGTTCCAGGTGACTTGGCCTTATGTATGCCACAAAAAACCATGCAGGCCATCATTGAAATGATTCAAGTCTTAGACCATATCACTCCTGGTATCGCTACCGAACATACATTGCTCTATGGTATTGAAGCTAAATACTATAGCGCTCACCCTGAAATCGATAATAAATTAGAAGTCAAAGATATTAAAAACCTCTACGTTGGTGGTGATGGTGCGGGCTTAACCCGTGGCTTAGCCCAAGCGGGAGCGTGTGGCGTTTATATCGCTAGAAATATTCTCGAGAAAGAGAAAAAGGGAAATAAATAATTTAAGGAGAAACAAATTATGAGATGTGTTGGTGTAACATCTAGGGGTATCAGACTCCCCGTCCTCAAAACTGGTGACAACTTAAGACAAATCGTTGTCGAATCAGTTTTAAAAGCCTCAGAAAATGAAGGATTCAAATTCCATGATCGCGATGTTGTCGCAATCACCGAAAGTATCGTCGCCCGCTGCCAAGGAAATTATGCCTCGGTAGATGATATCGCGACCGATGTAAAAGCTAAAACCGGTGGCGACGAAGTAGCGGTCATTTTTCCTATTTTAAGTAGAAATAGATTTGCTATCTTACTCAAAGGTATTGCGCGTGGCGTAAAGAAAGTTTACTTAATGCTTTCTTATCCAAGCGATGAAGTTGGTAATGCTTTAATT
>JAFZLN010000127.1 GCA_017551465.1 Bacilli bacterium | reverse complement strand
TTAGATGGCTATGACCAAGTCCTTGAGGCTAATGGCTATCATAAATACGAATATGGTTTTGATATTAATTCTAACTATTCCGCAAGAGCTTCATTCAACAGGACTGAAGATTGTAAGTACGCTGAATGTTATATCAATACCAAAAAGAATGTGGCTATCAAATACTATTATGATGTTAGCAATGGTAATACCATCAGAGTCTTCAAACTCGATGAGATGAAATCATTCAATTCTGATAACTATTAATATAAAAAGGAAAAGTAAAAGAGTGGTGCGAAACCACTCTTTTTGTTTGTGAATTTAAGACTATTCAGCAATTGGTTGTCTGCCGTAAGCAGCTCTAATATTGTTGAGTTCTTCTAAGGCAGCAGCGTCTTTTGCGTCTTGCTTTTCTTTACGAGCCTTAGCCTTTTCTTCCATAGCAACTTTTTGTTCAGCGGTCATGGCATCAAGCTTGGCTTGCTTTTTAGCTTCAGCCGCCGCTTTTTTGTCAGCAGCTTTTTGATCGGCTTCAGCTTTCTTTTCTAAGAATTTAGCATTTTCTTCTTCGAAGTTAAGGCCTTTCTTTTCGCATTTTTCTTTGAGCTCTTCAACTCTGGCTTCTTCGACTAAACGAGTGTTTTCTTCTTCCTCTTGTTTAGCTCTGACATCTGGTTCAACCCATTGACCACCAGCAGCTAAAACCTCGGCCTTTTGATCTGCAACGATGGCTTTGTTGTCAGCGTTGGTGAATTTTTCAACGTTCATGAATAAGAACATGACAGCGATGAGGAGGTAGCAGATACCTTCGACGCCATATGATAAGAATGTATGTAACCATTGTTTGGCATAAATATCTGTGAACGCATTGTTGAGAGCCATGATGATACCATTACAGACACCACTCATAGCTGCCATAATGGAACCATAGACTGCCATTGTGAAACCATCTGTACGAACGCCATAAACAGCTTCTTGGTGGTCTAAGACGTTAGCCATTAAAGCAATAGAGATGTACATTGCAGGAGCAGTACCGATTGCCTTAATGCAGAATGAACCAATGGAAATACTTTTCCATGCAGCAATCTTGCTATCTGCGGTGAGAATAGTGGATTTGTTAACTAGAGCTAAGACAGAGAATGATGCAGCGGCTGCAAGAGCGGCAAGAACGCCACCTAAGGAAATTGTCTTAGATTTTGTTAATTTAGCAGCTAATGGCCAAACGATAACCATACCTAATGCGGTTGGAATAGCACCGAGAGTATTGATATCTGAGGATGCAGCAACGTCACCAGTGAAGGCTTGAGAGAAGAATGATAAGTCGTTATTCTTCATCATGCCGCCAAATTGATATAAGAACCAGAAAATCATGAGTAACCACCAGTATTTGTCTTTCATACAAATACCAATTTGTTTGCCCATAGAAACTTTCTTGGCTTGACCTTTGTGTTCACCTTCAGCAGCTGCTTCAGCGTTTTTAATATTGTCTTCAGTAATACGTTCACGTGTGAAGAAGTATTCTAATAAACAACCGATAACTAAAGCGGCGACCATAACAATCATTAAAATGACCCATTTTTGGTTAGCTTCAGCACGGGTGATAACTGGATTGTAAGTGAACAAAGGATTAGCTTCTTGTTTAGCAACAATCTCAGCAAAGTCATTTGTGCTAACAGTAATTATTTCTGGTAAGCCTTGAGCGTTAGTGATGGTGGTTTGATATTCATAAACTGGTAACAAACCGATTAATTTAACTAACCAACCACCGGCCATGCCTGAGACACCAGCAGCACCTAATTGTGCGGCCATGATAGCGGTACCTAATAAGCCACGTTTGGAACCATCACGTGTGGATAAGTTAACTAACGCACTGTGGGATGTGTAGTACATTGGCCATGCAAACGCATAGTATAAGACGTAGCCAACACTGATGAAGATGGAAGCAAGTAAGCCTCCTTCAAATGAACCGGCTGGAGCGTTTTCTTGTGCTGCACCAGGGAATGGTACGAGGAACAAGAGCAACATTGCCACAACAATAATTGGTAAGCCAAGTAAGATAAGTGGTCTTGCTTTGCCAGCAAGAGTTGGTTTTCTTTCCATTAATCTACCGACTAAAATGTTACCAACAATGATAAAAATAGAAGAAAGAATAGGTAAAAGAATTTCGAAAGTTTTTGCCCATGTGCTTAAGCCTAAGACTTTATCCCAATATTGTGCGAGCCAGATGTTAATAACACCATTACCCAACAATGCTAAGATTGGTCCGACTAAATAACCGAGTCCGGCCTCAGGAAAAAGAGAAACTGTTCTACTTTTAATCCTGGAACGCATAAGGCGCGTCTCAAAAAAGCTTTTCTTTGATTGTGCAGTCATAATGACCTCCTAATGATATGTATCGAAATAAATACTCTTTAATCATAAATGATTGAAATCTATTATTCAAAGTATTTTTGTGAGTGGTTTTTAAACTTTTTGATATAATCGCAACTAATTAATGAAAAACAAATTAAAATATTATATATTTTTTGTGTACATTTATGCGAAATGATGAGTTTAATAACATTGTAATTACCAATGAAAAACAGGTAAGTGGTTTAGAATTCGGCAAGACACAAAAGGCTGAAGCCACCTCACAAAAAGAAAATAAGTTACCTGAAGGTGAACTTAACGAGAAATATGTTGGCAAGACTATCCGTAAACACACGGAGGTCAATGTTCAATATGCTAATAAGGCTAGTGCGCCTGCGCATGGGTCCGCAACTGTAACCACAACATCTGCAAGCACCGCTAGTAGTGTGGCAGCTACCTCTGCTTCGGTTATAACAGCGGCTTCTGTTGTAGCAGTTACCGCTATTGCGGTTGGTACTGGTATTTCTGTTGCGCTTCATGATTATGATTATCAATTTAACTCTTTTGAGATTGGCTCTAATTATTTGATGTGCGATCTCTTCATCATGGATAACAAAAGACCCGATGATGAACCATACGAAAGATATTGGTATGGTGAAGACATGGATCAAGAAAGAGAAGGAATTGATTCTTCTAAAGAAAAAGAAGAAAAACCTTTTACTCTTCGCGTCTATAACGATGTCTATGAATGCTCCTACGAAGCTAAATTAGGAATGTGTGAATGGTACTTTGATGGATTACAACCAGATCAAAAGTATCATATAGCGTTAAGTGAGAATCGTTTTGGTGGTGAAACACTATTCGATGATGTGTTTACAACCAAAAAAGAGGAGACACTTGTATCTGAATTCCGTAATTTTGTTTTTGATAAGACCGCTAACTTTAT
>JAFZLN010000126.1 GCA_017551465.1 Bacilli bacterium | reverse complement strand
GAATAAGACTTTACCACCATTGTCCACGATTTCTTTCATCTTGGCATAGGCTTCTGTAATTGCGTCGACTGTCTTTTGTAAGTCAATGATGTAAACACCATTTCTTGCACCATAGATGTACTTTTTCATCTTTGGGTTCCATCTACGGGTTTGATGACCAAAGTGAGCGCCAGCTTCGAGTAACTTTCTCATTGTGATAACTGGTGCATCAGGATCATGCATAACTGCTTCCATTGTTGGGGCAGCTTGTTCTGGAGCTTGTTCAGCTTCGAGAACTTCTTTCTTTTCTTCTGCCATTTTTAGGCCTCCTTTTGTTGTACCTCCATTGCTTCGAAGAACCCGACCACTTGTTTTTAACAAGCACATTGGCGGTTCAATCCACAATGTGTGTATTTGCTGTATCCACAGCGCTTAATATCTTACCAAAGCGCATTTGCGCATGCAAGAGAAAAATAATATTTATTATTGGGTGTAATTCTACTTTTTCTTCGCTCTTGGGTGAGCAGCTATATACGTTTCTTTCATCGCCTCTTCTGTGACGTGAGTATATACTTGTGTGGCGTTTATGCTCTCGTGTCCGAGGAGTTCTTGGATGACACGGAGGTCCGCTCCGTTTTCTAATAAGTGTGTCGCAAATGAGTGTCTGAGAATGTGTGGGTGTAAACCTACAAATACACCTGTTTTCTCTTCGATTGAATCTAGGATATACTCTAAACCTCTAGTTGTTAGTCTCATACCTTTAGCGTTTAAGAATAAGGCAGGAGAAGGATTCTTACTTTTCTTTAATAGTTCCATTCTTTCGTGTTCGAGATAGTACTTGATAGCCTTTTGACATTCAACGGTAAATGGAATGATTCTTTCCTTGTTACCTTTACCCAAAACACGTACCACCCTGTCTCTTAATTGCACAGACTGGACATCTAGGTTCACTAATTCTTCCGCTCGGATGCCAGAATAATAGAGCAAATTTAAGATCGCTTGGTCACGAGATTTTAAAGAATCTTCTCTTTCTGCATTCCTTTTAAAAATCTGTTCAATCTGTTCTTTATAGAGAGCGTGAGGATATTTCGTTGGGACCTTAGGAGCGCTTATGAAAATGAATGGGTTATCATTTAAGTAACCTACATTTACCATATACTTATAGAAGTGTCTTAAAGATGATAGGCGCCTTTTACAACTTCTCTTACTAACGCCTCTAGCCATTTCTTCCGTCAAGAAATTACGGATAACCCTGGTATCAACGTCCTCTAAAAGAATGTCTTCCTTGAAAAGATAAGCACAAAACTTATCAATGTCTTCTTGATAACTAGCGACTGTCTTTTTGGAATAATTGCGGACAGTTAAGAGATGATCTAAAAACTCTTGTTCAGGTTTATTCATGCTTTAATAATAGCAAACTATATGAAAAAAAACGGACTATTTCCGTTTTTTTCTCATGATTTTTTCCATGTGATTGCATTTTGGATAATTGATACATCCAAGGAAGTAACCGAAGCGGCCTTTCTTCTTGACGAGGTAACCGTCGCAATCTGGACAATCTTTGACTTTCTTTTCTTCTTCAATGACTGGAGAAGTATTTGAGCTCGCTACTTTTCTGGTGTAACGGCATTTTGGGAAGTTGGAACATGTGATGAAGGAATTACCATTTTTGTTTCTAAGCAATAATTCACCACCACATTCAGGACACTTTTCACCAATTGGAGTTGGTGCTGGAGCATCACTTTCTTGCTTTTGGACATATTTACATTCAGGGAAGTTGGAGCAGCCAACGAATTGACCATTTTTACCTTCCTTGATGACTAGTGGCGCACCACATTTTGGGCACTTATCACCAGTTTCCACAAAGCTTTCTTTATACATGATTTTGCTAACTCTATCGAATTCTTCGATAAATGGATAGTAGAAATCATTTAAAATCTTACTTCTGGATTGGTTACCTTCTTCAATGTTATCGAGTTTCTTTTCCATGGTGGCTGTGTACTTAGTATTAACGATTTCTGGGAAGTATTTATTCTAGACAACAGAAGTTAAGTTACCTTGTTTTGTGGTAATTAAGATACCACTTTCGTTATCAACATATTTTCTCTTTCTGATGGTATCAATTGTGGAGGCATATGTTGATGGTCTACCAATACCGACTTCTTCCATAAGTCTAACAATCTTAGCTTCAGAATAATGGGCTGGTGGTTGTGTAAACTTTTGTTCAGTTTCTTTAAGGACGACTTCGAATTGTTCATCATTAGCGAAGTCTGGGAAGAATTCGAAATGGTTTTCTTCTTTTTCTGCGTCTTTATAGATAGCTTCATAACCTTGGAAGAGGGTACGAGTTAAATCTAATTTGAACATTAATCCATCACCTTCTAAGAAGACAGTCATTTGTTCATCTTTCTTAGACTGCATCAAAGATGCAAGTGTACGGTTATAGATTAATTTATAGAGATTGTATTGATCGTTTGTTAAGAATTTTCTAACGGATTCTGGAGTACGATGGTTGCTTGTTGGACGAATTGCTTCGTGAGCATCTTGCATCATACTAACTTGTCTAATCTTTTTAGCGTGACCTAAGTATTCTTTTCCGAAATTTTCGGTGATGTAATCTGTGGCGCGTTGCACGAATGTTGGTGATAAACGTGTACTATCAGTACGCATATAAGTAATCAAACCAACATGTTCACCATCAACTTCAATACCTTCATATAATTGTT
>JAFZLN010000125.1 GCA_017551465.1 Bacilli bacterium | reverse complement strand
GCCAAGAACGATTTTAACAACGACAGCGATAGCGATTAGGATTAAGGAAACAACGCTGAAATCAGGATCCTTTTTATTTATGATGCTGAGAACTGATTCAACAATCGCACCAGCACCAGCAACAAGAATGATAACACTGATAATTAAACTAGTAATATATTCAACTCGACCATGTCCATAAGGGTGTTTAGCATCTGGCTTTTTCTGCGCTAATTTAGTGCCAACAATAGTAATGACACTAGATAAAGCATCACTTAAGTTATTAATCGCGTCCATGATGATAGCGATACTACCGGCAATAAAGCCAACAAACGCTTTGAGTGTGACTAAACCAAGATTGGTGAGAATACCAATCAAACTAGTTCTAACAATGATCTTACTTCTGTTATTTGACATAAAAACCGTCAAGGACCTTGTGCAATAATTGATAAAAAACTATTGCTTCTTCTTTCTTTAAATTTACACATTTAGCAATTTCAGGTGGTACCTCTAAAGCCTTTTGTTTTAATTCAAGGCCTTTAGCGGTCACAATGACCACTAATTCACGACCATCTTTATCGCTTTTATTCTTTATAATATAGCCCTTCTTTTCTAACTTATTCAATAGTGGCGTTAAAGTTCCTGAATCAAGGTATAGTTTTTCACCCAATTCTTTAACAGTAATATGATCCTTTTCCCATAACGCTAATAAGGTAATGTATTGAGTATATGTTAAGTCCAATTTGCTTAGTAAAGGAATGTAGCGGCGAACTATTTCTTTACTCGCTACATACATAGGAAAACATATTTGATTCTCTAATCTTAAACACTCTTCGTTTTTCATATTATTTGCCTAAAGCATTAACGATAGATTCTTCAATATCTTCTGGTTTTACAGTTGGTTCAAATCTGCCTAAGAAAGTACCATCTCTTCCAATTAAGAATTTAGTGAAATTCCATTTAACTTTCCTAACCTTCTTTTCTTCATTTTGAGATTCTAAATAAACGAATAAAGGATGAGCATCTTTACCATTAACTTTAATCTTTTCAAATTGTGGGAATTGAGTGTTATATCTTAAAGAACAAACTTGGTGAATCTCTTCAGAAGTGCCTGGAGCTTGGGCTAAGAATTGATTACATGGGAAATCCAAAATCACAAATCCTTGGTCTTTATATTTTTCGTATAAAGCTTCTAAACCGTTATATTGAGGAGTGAAGCCACATCTTGTCGCAGTATTAACCACAAGGATGACTTGACCCTTATATTGCTGTAAGGAAACATTGTTTCCTAAGTAATCATTTGCTGAGAAATCATAAATGTTCATCATTATTTCCTCCATAATAAATCGTATACAATCTAATTTTATTTGCAAGAAAAAAGCTCTTATTTCTAGAGCCTTACTTCTTTGAGAACACTAATGCAGGTTTACCAATGACCACGCGAGTGTCACTTGGAACATCCTCTAATAAGAAGACGTTGCTACCAATTGTGACATTATCACCAATTTTGATTGGCCCAAGTAATGAAGCACCAGCGTAGATTGTGACATTATCACCAACTTGTGGGTGTCTAACGACACCTCTCATCTTTTCGGCGTTACTAAGAGAAACCGCACCAAGAGTCACACATTGATAAATCTTTACTCTTTTACCAATAGTGGAGGTTTGACCAATAACGGTACCTGTACCATGGTCAATAAAGAATGGATAATCAATGACTGCACCTGGATGAATGTCAATACCAGTTTGAGAATGCGCTAATTCTGAGAAGTAACGAGCGTGCACTGTATAGCCTAATTTATATAAGACATGTGAAATACGATAAATAGCGATAGCCTTAAAACCAGGATAAGCCATCTTGATCTCATCTAAAGATGAAGCAGCAGGATCACTATCCATAAAGAACTGTAAATCTTCTTTTAAGATATCTTTAATGATGTCTAATTCATTTTTAAATACAACAAAGTTGTCTTTATTCTCTTCAATAGTGCGATCAAAAAGTTCTTCTAATCTGTCACCATCATCATTGCAGATAACATAAGAGAAAGATTCATCTAATAAATCGTATAAGTCGTTTTTGCAAATCATATATCGTTTAGAATTGTGCCATATTTAACGTAAATAAGCAAGAAGTCCCCCACATCAATTAAACAATTTATTTATGGACACCTCTATAGGTGGGGGATGAATTGCAAAATAATATATTCAGTCGTTGTCGATGAAAAATAATGAATACTAACCCTTTTATATAATTATAAATAATGATATAATATAGATGTGGAACTGAGAGGGAATAACCATTCAGTATTCAGCATTCATTTTCACCTTATTTTGGTAGTTAAATATCGTAAAAAGGTGATTGATGAAAGAATATCTGAAAGGTTAAAAGAGATATTTGAATATATCCAAGATAATTACAATATTGTCTTGGAAGAATGGAATCATGATATTGACCACGTTCATGTTCTATTTCGAAGTGAACCAAATTCCAATATTTCTAAATTCATCAACGCTTATAAATCTGCTTCTTCTAGACTGATTAAAAAAGAATATCCTTCTATTAAATCTAGATTATATAAAGAAGCATTTTGGTCTCAATCATTTTGCTTAATCTCAACAGGTGGAGCAAATATTGAAACGATTAAAAAATATATCGAATCACAAGGGGAATAATAATTGCTGTTCTCCTTAAGAAAGGGGAATATGATTAGAAAAGCCTATAAATATCGTATCTATCCTAATAAAACACAAAGGGAATACTTTGCTAAGGTTTTTGGATGCGTGAGGTTTTTCTATAATAAATCCCTTTCTGATATGAATGAATTATATAAAAGTAAGGGAATATTTAAAAACATCACTCCCGCTTCATATAAGGAAGATTATCCTTTTTTAAAGGAGGTTGATTCTTTGGCTTTATGTAACGCTCAAATAAATAGGAATATGGCTTTTAAATCATTCTTTAAAAAACGAAATGTTTTTCCTGATTATAAAAGTAAAAGACATGATCAAAGCTATACCACGAACAATCAAGGAAGCGTGAAATTCTCTACTAATGATAGATATATCTCTATTCCTAAATGTTCAAGAATAAGAATAAAGAAGCATAGAGACTTTTATGGTGATATAAAATCTATCACTATTAATAAAACCACGGATGAGAAGTATTACATTTCTTTACTTGTTGAAGAAGAAACTGAATCCATTAATCTTATGGATAATGCGATTGGTTTAGATTTAGGATTAAAAGAACTAATCGTTGACAGTGATGGCAAGAAATATAAAAACCATAAGTTTCTAACTAAATCTCAAGAAAAACTCGCTAGAGAACAAAGAAAACTCTCTAATATGGTTAAAGGTAGTAGTAATAGAAATAAACAGAGAATTAAAGTCGCAAGAATTCATCGTCACATCAATAACCAAAGAAACGATTATCTCCACAAACTTTCAAAGAAGATCATTGATGAAAACCAAATCATTTGTATCGAAGACTTGAAAGTGAAGAACATGGAACAAAACCATAAACTGGCTAGAAGTATCGTTGATGCTTCCTGGTCAAGATTTGTTTCTATGCTTATGTATAAGGCTAATTGGTATGGAAATATGATTGTTAAAGTTCCCACTAATTACGCTTCTAGTCAATTATGTTCTTTATGTGGATATCAAAATAAAGAGGTGAAAAATCTCAAAATAAGAAAATGGACTTGTCCAGAATGTGGATCGGTCCATGATAGAGATTGCAACGCCGCAAAAAATATTCTAAGTAAGGGAATTGAAATGCTTACAAAGGATGGGACACATCCGGATAGCTTGTTTATGCTTGGCTCATAAGAGTCATCGAGCAAGAAGCCCCCACTTCTTTAAGTGGTGGGAGTATGTCACTTATAAATTACAAATGATAAGACAATCAAAAGATGCTAGAATAACTATATAGTTACTATTGGAGAACAATCTCATGATTAAAAAAAGACACTTCTATATTGTAATTGGCATCTTGCTTGTAGGCTTTATTATCGGCTCATTTGTGGATTTACAACTCAACATGGCCATTTATTCAGATCGTAATATGTTTGGCATTATCTTGGCTTCATTTGGCACGTATCCGTGTTATGCCGGTTTATCGTTTGCCGCTGGTGGATTATTAGTCACATCAGTAAAGAAAAAAGATTTAAATGTTTTTCTTAGAATAGTTTCTTGGGGTTTAGCCGCTTTAGGTTATGGCTTATCTGTTTGGTTAGGCTCTAAAGATGTTCCTTCTGTTAATGGTTTCAATAATGAAGCTTTAGAAATGCCATTCACAATTGCTAATGTCTTTGTCTTCTTGGGCTTTGCCGCTCTTGGCTTTATTGTTTGTAATAAAGGTGATGAGAACAAATTATGGACAGCTTTAATGGTGATGGCTGTGGTGTTCTTACTAGCGTTATTACCAACAAGTTTCTTAATTAAATTAGTTATTCATCGTCCACGTTACCGCTATGTTGTTAGAAGTGGTGAAGTTGGTTTCTGCAATTGGTGGCAAACTTTTAAAGGCTATAGTGAATATATTGATGAAAGTCATACCTTATATGGTGTTGATATCACTAAAGAAGAATTTAAATCATTCCCAAGTGGCCATTCAGGCAGTGCTGCAATCATGATGATGGTTCTTCCATATATGTCTTTATTCTTTAATAAATTGAAGGGTAAAGAAACAATGTTGTTCTATATCGGCTTTGGCTGGACATTAGTGATGATGTTCTCCAGAATGTTGGTCGGTGCACATTATCTCACTGATACATGCATGGGTGCCTTAATTGTTGTTGTTGTGTACTATATTGGTCACACCTTCGCCACATCTAAAGGCCTTATTTATAAAGAAGAATACCACCCACAAGAAGAAGCTAAAGCTGAATAGTTTTGTAGGGTAGAAATATGAAGAAGAAATTAGCGTTATTATCAGTTTTGCCTGCCTTGCTTCTTTCATCATGTAGTTTTCTTGATATCTTCAATAGCAACTCTGATGAAAAAACAGTGGGTGTTTATGTTTTAGATTTAATTGCCTACGATGATAATCCTCAACTAAGTGAGGCAAAAGTTGCCAACTTGGATCTACGTTTTAAAAACGGCGAAAAATACATTCCTTATTTAAGATTAGAACAATACGCTTCTATCTATGATAAGTTCTTCCAAGAAGGTGTTACTAGCAAAGTAACCACTAATGGATTCATTTCACAATGGACAATTGAAAAGAATGGCGAAATGTATTTTGTCGCAGCCATTTCTCCTTTGGAGAAGACAGTCATTAGAGCGGGTGATATTTCTAACGTTTTAAGAACAGGTGAAGGTGGTATCACACCTCCTTTAGATGTTTTAGGCTATGGCGTTCAAAGTAATCAAACCTATGAGCAGCTAGGGGAAAATAATTATTCCACATTTACTTATAAAGATTGTGACTTTGGCTATATTAGAAGTGGTACAGATATATATTTTCCTTTAGGTCTTTTAGACCTCTCATTCTGCGAATCATCAGGTTTATATGTTACTTATAACTATAAAAACTTATATGCTTCTACTTCCGCAGATGATTTCGGTGACTTGGCCTTTAAAGACGGCTTTTCATATACATCAGTAGATGATCAAATGGCAAAAGCGGTTGGTTATACCGCTATGCCAGACTATTTAATTAATTACAATGCCAGTGCATTCTTATATGTCATGCAAAACTTCTATGGTTTAAGAAAATATCATGCCATTGAAAACATGAAAGAGTTCTATAAGAAAAACGGCTTATATGATAAGTTCTATTCAGGTGTCGCCTCCACTAGAGGATATGCTTTCTCAGAAGCTGTTAATCTCTTTGATGATAACCACACAGGTATCGTTAGAGTTAACAGTGCTTGGGGCGAAAACACTAGAGCCCCTTATGCCAAAGGCATAGTGGCAAGAAATAAACTAGAAGAGCGTCTTACTACTTTGCGTAAAGAGAAATATCAAGGCACATCGTTAATCGAACCCGCTGAAGGTGATATTCGTTATAGTGATGATGTCAAAACCGCGATGTTCTTCTTTGATTCATTTAAATATGGCACATACGATGAAGTTTTCAATAAAAACGGCACTATTAAATCAGACGCATATGAATATGACACCTTCTTCTTGTTTCAAAAAACATTAAAAGAAATCTCTAATCACTCATCAGTGGAAAATGTCATTATCGATGTTTCTTTAAATGGTGGTGGCACTCTTGGTGTTTTAATCAAACTCTTACCATTGCTCAGCAAAAACAATAGTTCATCCATTAATTTCTACGAAGATTCAGATGAAATGGTCTTCACATATAGCAGTGCTTCTGATATCAATGGTGATGGCTTTTATAACGAAAAAGATGCCTATGGCAATAAATTTAACTTCTATATTTTGACATCTGATTGTTCCTTCTCTTGTGGCAACGCTTTCCCATGCTATGCACAAGAAATGGGCGTCAAAATCATCGGTGAAACTTCTGGTGGTGGTGAATGCGCTGTAGCTATCCATTATTTGCCAAATAGCCAATACGTGTATCATTCTTCTAATCTTCACCTTGGTTCTTATAACAAATCCGCTAAGACATTTAAAGGCTTTGAAGATGGTGCCACTCCAGACATCCCGTTAACGGATGGTACACCAATGTGCACTGTGGATGATGATGGTAATCCAACCTATCACATCCCTGGTGGCTTCTATGATGTGAATTCTTTGAATGAAAAAATCATTGAATACGCTAATAAATAGTAAAAACGACTATTATTTAAAATAAAAGTTGTAAAATTCTTCATTATTCTTATAATTTTTGTTGTATAACACAAAAGGGAGATATCGCATGGAAAATAAGTATCTTAAACTCCATTCTCTTCTTAGAATGGCCGCAGCCCTTATCGCGGTAATCACCTTTATCTCAATGTTTATCACTAAACAAATCGTTCACTCTGAACTTCCTAATGACGTTTTCTTGATGTGGAACGAAGCGTTCTTTGATGATGTTGACACTAAAGGTACTGTTCTTGGCTTTATTGGTTATCTATTCGTCTTATTCGGAGGACTCGCAGGTTTAGCCTTTGTATTCATTGACGAACTTATCGGTAAAGATCTCACAAAGAAATTATCATTCATCGCCGGTGGCGTTATCGTCTTAGGTGCCGTTATGATGTTATTAACAGGCGTCTTATATAGAGGCATGAACTCTGATGGTCTTGGTATTAAATACTTCCGCTTAGGTGCAGGTCCAATCGTCTTTGCAATTCTTGCCATGGTTGCAGGTGCTGCAAATGCTGCTGCTCCAGTCTTAGAAGATAAGGGTCTTTAATATCCATTATTAAGTTAGTAAAAACCAGCACGAAAATTGCTGGTTTTTTCTTTTTTACACATGTAACAAAATGTAAATCTTCAAAGTAGAATATTGTTGCTATAATGAAGGTGAGGTTTTACATATGTACACTTTATACACTGATACTGATACTGATATCACGCCAGAGGTAGCGGCGAGATATGGTTACAAACTTATTTCTATGCCTTACACAATTAATGGGCAAGAAATTCGTCCTTATGTTGATTTTAAGGAATTTGACTACAAAGCTTTCTATAACCAATTAAGAGCGGGTACTATTCCAACCACAAGCGCTCTTTCTCCAGTTGAATATATTAACTATTTCGAACCAGATTTTGCCGCGGGCAATGATATTTTATATGTTCACTTCTCCGCTGCAATGTCTGCAACATTCAATTCTCTTCGTTTAGCAATGGAAGAATTAAGCGAAAAATACCCAGAAAGAAAACTCACCCTTATCGATACCAAAGGTATCACCTTAGGTAGTTATAACATCTGTTTAAGCATCGGTGAGTTATATAAGAATGGTGCTTCTATTGAAGAAATCCAAAAGTGGGCGGCCACTGAAGTTGATAAGACAGCCTTCTATTTCTACGCTGATGACTTAAAGTTCTTCGGTAAAAGTGGTCGTGTTTCTGGCTTCGCTGCCTTCTTTGGCAATATCATTGGCTTAAAACCAATCATCTACATTGGTGATGATGGCAAAATGGCCACTAAAGATAAATGCCGTGGACGTAAACAAACCTTACAAAAACTCTTACAATACGTGATTGACTTAGAAGATGACATTAAAGGTCATAGGGTCATTATCGCTCATACTGACGCCTTAGAGATCGCCGAAGAATTTGGCAACATGCTTAAAAATCACTTCGGTCAAGACCTCAATATTGAATACGAAGTGGTGAACCCAACCGCTGGTAGTCACTGTGGTCCTAATGCAATGGGCGTGAGCTTCCACGCAAAACACAGGTGACATCCTCCCCCACTTATAGAAGATAGGGGTCTTCTTTGAGAATTCGATAAAGACATGGCGCTATTAAGCGCCTTTCTTTTTGCCTATAAAATGATATTATTATTTTGTTATGCAAAGATTAATTATCATCACTGGTGATTTAGCCGCAGGTAAATCAACCTTAGCCGCTGCTTTAAGTGAGTCTTTAAGCATTCCTTTTATCATCAAAGACACCCTCAAAGAAATAGCCTGCGATATTATCGGCTATCAAACTCGTCAAGAAAATAGACAACTATCTATAACTGCTACGCAAGACATGATTTATTTCTTTAAGCAATGTGCTCTCGTGGGTAATGATTTAATCTTAGAAGCAAATTTCCGTACAGACGAATTAACAGAGCTTAAAAGAATCGCTGAGGAATATAACTACAACGCTGTTTTGCTTGTTCTAACAGGTGATAT
>JAFZLN010000124.1 GCA_017551465.1 Bacilli bacterium | reverse complement strand
TCGACGACGACCCGTTTACGGGTAGCTAAGGACAAAAGCAAGCGATGGTCCGTCTTCGCCCTTGAGGAGGGCGGCTAGAACAAAGGGCTAATATCTGCCCGTCTATGAAAAACCACCGGATTGTCCGGTGGATTGTTATTTAATTTTTTATTGTTTTTATCAAATAATTATTTTTTCTATTTACTTTCAAAAATCTGTGTGTATACAATTAATACAGATAATACAGTTAATACAGATTATGAACGACAAACTACCAATCTTCTTACAAATTAAAGAATTCTATGAGCGCCTCATCGATATGGGCGCCTATAAAGAAGGAGACGCGATGCCTTCTATTAGAGAAGTAGGGCTAGCTTATGGCGCTAATCCTAATACAGTGCAAAGAGCGTTTTCTTTAATGGTGGAAGATGGATATCTAGTATCTATTCCTAAAAAAGGTTTCTACGTCCATAAAAATAAAGTGGATAGGTCTAAAGCATTACACAATGAATTAAAAGAAATCATTAATAAAGGATATAGCAAAGAAGAGATTATTAAGGAATTGGAGGAAATAAACAATGATTGAGATTAAAAATCTAGTTAAAACGTTCGGCTCTGTGAGAGCGGTTGATGACTTATCAATCACCATCAATTCCGGTATTAATGGTCTCATCGGTGAAAATGGTGCGGGTAAATCCACATTATTAAGACTCATCAGTGATGTCTATCAACCAGATAATGGTTCCATTATCATTGATGGATTAGTCAATAATGATATCACCGCTAAGAAAGATTTATTCTTCCTTCCTGATAACCCATATGCTCCACACAACATGGCTGTTAGTCAAGTATTTGAATTTTATTCAACACTATTTGACTTAGATAAGGACAAATTTAAAGAGATCATGAATAAACTCTCATTACCTATTGATAGAAAGGTTTCAACCTATTCAAAAGGTATGAGAAGACAGTTCTTTATCGCCATCGCTTTATCAAGCAAAGCAAAATATGCCTTATTAGATGAAGCTTTTGATGGCTTAGATCCACTTGTCTTAGCAACAGTTAGAGAGGAAATTATTAAAGACGCGGATCAAAAAACATACATTGTTTCCTCCCACAATATTTCATCTTTAGAAAGATTATGTGACAATTTCATCCTTCTTTCTAAAGGCCGCTGTGGCAAAACCGGTGATGTTGAACATCTCGGTGAGAACTTTGTTAAATATCAAATTCTCGTTAAAGGTCAACTTGAACGCAAAGATTTAGAAGCTCTTGGCTACCGCATACTGTCTTTTAAAAAAGTGGGCTCCCTTTGCAATGTTGTTTTCTACGATGAAATCGATGAAACAAATATCCGCGAGAAGATGGACGTGGTGCTCTTAGAAAAGATTGCCATCGATCCAGATGAATTAATTGCCTTAGAAATGCTCGATGCTAGAAAGGAGAACAAATAATATGAAAAGATATTTAAAATTATCAATCATTAGAAAGCTCCCCCTCTTTGTTGTCCTTTCTGTCTTGCTACTAGCTGTTGCTTTTACAAGTGCGACAAACGTGGAATTCCGTGTCGAAGGCGTTGGTGAATATCGTTACACTCCATATCCAACAAGCGCTATCGGTGGTGTCATAGGGGTCTTCTTTGTGATAATGATGTTCTTACCGTTCTTTAGTATGAATTATCGTTATTCTTTAGCAAAAAGTGACCTATATAGACAAGTCGCTTTCAAAGATAACAGAGTTAGAATCGGTGAACACCTTTCTTCTTTGATTATCATGTGCGCAGCCTTTACAGTGGCTTTCAGCCTCTTGGTTTCTGTCCTTGCAATTAGAAACTATGGAAACTTTGAAACAGGCGAAGTAGCCTTCTATCTCTACTATGAATGGTATATTCCTACATACTTTGTTGCCATCATCGTAGGCGCCGCACAATATTTCATCTCATATTTGCTTATTTCTCGTAGCAATACATTTATTAACTCATTATTAATGCTTATTCTTGGTGAATTAGCTTTAAACTTCCTTGTCTACGTCTTTGCTTGCTTTATTCTTGCTGATCTTACAGAAGGCACAGTCATCTTCGGCGCAGGCCCTTCCGTTGTTGGCGCTATTCACTATGTAGATTATTATTTCAATCTATTTATTACAGAAGGCGCAAAAGCAATGAAGAGCATTATAGCTGAACACTCATCAGGTGATGAAAGACCTCTTTATATAACTTCCTTTATATTGGTTTTAGTGCAATTCTTTGCGGTTGCCTCTCTTGGTTTAGTGGCCTTTATTAAGGAAAAAGACCCATCAAGCGAATGGGCTGGTAAACCTGATACAGATAAACCATATCAAGAAATCATTTTCCATATTGGATTCGCAGTGATTGGTTTATCAATTGGTTCCGCAATGATGGAATCTATCTTACATTCCATCTTCGCTATTCTATATTTCACCATCTATATCGTGTGCTATTACACTTTGTATGGTTTATTACACCGAAACTTCAAATTAAAAGGCTATCAAGCCGCTATTATCTTTGGTATCGCCGGATTTGATGTCCTCTTCAGCTTGATCTACGCTATTATCTTGTTCTACGTTTCTTTAGCTCATGGCATGTAGTAGGCTAGTTGAATAACCAAAAAATATGCAATAAAATATACTAAAAGAAGGTATATGCATATGAAGGGACCTAGTGTTGCTGTTTTAAAAAAATATTTAAATGCGATGAGCAAAAATAAAGTCAAATATATGACTTGTGAAAGATTATCGCGTATCGTTGGTGTCTATCCAGAAGTTATCGCGGAGAATCTCTCTTATTTTGACCCCATTCTCAACATGGATCCTTCTTATGACTTATTAGCCCTTATTCCTCAAATTAAGGAATATATCCAAGACGAGGAAGATAAGAAAGCCGCTCCTGTTCATAAAGTCACCGCTACAAGAAGAGATGTGGTGGAATATGAATCAGTCAGTGACTTTGTCTATAAAAAGATGACTTTCGCCGGCATGGTGGACCGTAATCTTGTCTTAAATGAAAAAGACTTAAGGGTTCTTAAACGTCTCGTAAATGACGAATTAGCGTCATTAAAAAAGAAAAAATAACAAAAAGTATCGGACAAAATCGAAAAAAGTCTCCTATTTAATTTATAGGAGGTTTTTTAATGAACCATGTCTAGAAGTGATTTTAAGTACAATAAAAAGCGTAAACACTACGCATATCTTTTTAAAGATTTAGGGGCTCTTAGAAAAAACTTACTTCTTCACTCAGATCCTTTTACGAAAAAGAAGTGGAATAGAGCGCAACAATCTGATTTTTTGAAACGGCATACAAAATTGTTTAAACATCCTAATCCGAACAAAAAAGACTCGGGCGTTTATTATGTTGAAAACCGAATATACGTTGATGAAGCTAAATGTTTCGATAAGCGTATCTATAAGTGGTGTTGGAACGCCAATGATAAACGTAAAATTAAAAGATTAAAAAAAGGACGCAGAACTCGCTAATTAAAGCCGTAATATGCATCCTTGCCTATATTAAAACATAGAACATAAATATTTGAAAGTGTTTTGAATTCTTTTACAATATCGAAAAGTGTTGCATAATTATGGCATAATTACATTTTGTAAAATAATGGTGGTGAAGATTATGAAGAAAGAGTACGATTTCACAAATGCTAAAAAGAATCCTTACACAGGAAAACTAAAAAAACAAATCACAATCAATTTGAATGAGGAAGTTTTGGTTTACTTTAAGAATATGTCCGAAGAAACAGGCATACCTTATCAATCACTGATAAATCTTTATTTATTAGACTGTGTCAATAATAAAAAGACCATCAAATTCGAATAGGGAAAAATAACTATTTGTGTCCTTGTAAACGCGCATACATGCTCGTATAATATTATCGGTATTTTAGGAGGGATTTTACATGTCCGAAATTAAAAAGACCATGCTATCTGTCGACGGTAATACCGCAGCGGCATTAGGCTCTTACAATTATATTGAAGTCGCAGGCATCTACCCAATTACTCCATCCTCACCAATGGCGGAGAATATTGATGTCTATGCTTCCCAAGGCCGTAAGAACTTCTTTGGCTCAGTTGTCAAAGTTAGCGAAATGCAATCTGAAGCTGGTGCTTCTGGTGCAGTCCACGGCGTCCTTCAAGCTGGTGGTTTAGCAGCTACATATACTGCTTCCCAAGGCTTATTATTAATGATTCCAAACATCTACAAATGGGTTGGTGAATTATTACCAGCCGTTTTACACGTTTCTGCTCGTAGCTTAGCGACACGTAGCTTATCCATCTTTGGTGATCACCAAGATATCTACGCGATTCGTCAAACAGGTATCGCAATGATTTGCTCCCACAGCGTTCAAGAAATCGCTGACTTAACAAATGTTGCCCACTTAACCGCTATCGATGCTGAATATCCAGTCTGTCACTTCTTCGATGGTTTCAGAACTTCTCACGAAATTCAAAACGTCGAATTCATCGATGACAACGAATGGAAGAAATTACTTCCAATGGATAAGGTTGAAAAGTTCAGAGCTAGAGCTTTAAACCCACATACACACCCAGTCACACGTGGTGGTGCGGAAAACGACGATATCTACTTCCAAGGTAGAGAAGCGCAAAACAAGAAAGTGGAAGAAGTTATTGAAGTTGCTGAAAAGTACTTCAAAGAAGCCACAAGACTTACAGGTCGTCCATACGCTCCATTCACATACTATGGTGATAAGAACGCTGATAGAGTCATCATCGCTATGGGTTCTGTTACAGAAACCATCACCGAAGTTATCGATGACTTAAATAAGAAAGGCGAAAAACTTGGTCTTATCAAAGTCCATCTCTATCGTCCATTCTCCGCGAAACACTTATTAGCCGTCTTACCAAAGAGTGCTAAACACGTCGCGGTCTTAGATAGAACAAAAGAAGCTGGCGCTGCTGGTGAACCATTATATGAAGATGTTGTCGCCGCATTCAACGCTGCTGGCTTAGATAACGTTGAAGTTTTAGGTGGCCGTTATGGTTTATCTTCAAAAGATACTCAACCAAAAGATATGAAGGCTGTCTTCGACTTCTTAAAAGCGGACAATCGTTGGAATGGCTTCACAGTCAGCATTAACGATGATGTCACACACTTAAGCATCCCGGTTGATGACAATTACCATGTTAAAGGTGATTACACATCCTGCTTATTCTATGGCTTAGGTTCTGATGGTACAGTTTCCGCTAATAAATCTTCTATTAAGATTATTGGTGATGCCACAGGTCAATACGCTCAAGCTTACTTCGCTTATGATAGCCGTAAAGCTGGTGGTGTTACCCGTTCTCACTTAAGATTCGGTAAATCCCCAATCCATAGTACATACTATGTCCAAAACGCTGACTTCGTTTCCTGTTCCTTAGATACATATCTCTTCAAGTTCGATATGTTAAAGAACTTAAAACAAGGCGGTACATTCTTATTAAATACCGACATGGATGACGCAACATTAATTAAGATGATGCCAAACCGTGTTAAATATCAATTAGCCACAAAAGGCGCGAAATTCTATGTTATCGACGCCAACAAGATTGCTGGTGAAATCGGTATGGGTAGACATACCAATACCATTCTCCAAGCTTCCTTCTTCTATCTTAACCAAGACATCATGCCATATGATGATGCCAACCACTGGATGAAGAAGTTTGCCGAAAAGTCCTACGCCAAGAAAGGCCAAGACGTCGTCGAAATGAACTGGAAAGCCATTGATGCTGGTACAGAAGGCTTAAGAGAAGTCAAAGTTGACCCAGCATGGGCTAAACTCGAACCAAAGACCGAAAGACAATTAACCGGTGACGATTACTTCGATAATTATGTCTCCGTGATTGGTAACCTCGGTGGCGATGACCTCCCAGTCAGCAAATTCATGGAATATGAATTATTAGATGGCACAATGAGAAACGATATCACATTCAACGAAAGACGTTCCATTGCTGATAGAGTTCCATTATGGCACCCAGAAGCCTGTATCCAATGTAACCAATGTGCCTTCGTCTGTCCACACGCGACAATTCGTCCAATCTTAATGGATGAAAAAGAATACGAAGCTGCTCCAGAATTAGCTAAAGAAGCAGTTAACGCCATGGGTCCAGGTTTACAAGGTCTCAAATATCGTATCCAAGTTTCTCCACGTAACTGCGTTGGTTGTGGTCTCTGCGTGAGTGAATGTATGGCCAACAAGACCGGCAAGAACGCTCTTGAAATGGTCGAAGCCAAATCTCAATTCGCTCAAGAAGAAGCTGCTGCTTACTTGTATAAACACGTCACATATAAAGCTGATAGATTACCAGCCGCCTTACAAAATAGTGTTAAGGGTGTTGGCTTCTTAATGCCATATATGGAAATCTCTGGCGCTTGCGCTGGTTGTGGCGAAACCCCATATTACAGATTAGTTTCCCAATTATTTGGTAAAGATATGCTCGTTGCTAACGCAACTGGTTGTTCCTCCATCTATAGTGGTTCTACTCCATTAACTCCATTCTGCACTGATAAGGACGGTCAAGGTATTGCCTGGGCTAACTCCTTATTCGAAGATAACGCTGAATTCGGTTATGGTATGAGAGTGGCTACAAACGCTAAGATCAAAGCCATCATTGAAATCTTCAATGCTGCTAAAGAAAGAGGTCTTGAACCAGAATTAGCCGCTAAGATTGATGAATACTATGCCAATATCAAGAATAGACAAGCGATGCGCACAATCGTTCCTGAATTAGTGGCCTTAGTTAAAGCCAGTAAGGACGAAGGCGTCAAAGCCGTCTTAGCCTATGAAAGAGACTTAGCCGATAAGTCCGTTTGGATCGTCGGTGGTGATGGTTGGTCATACGATATCGGTTATGGTGGCTTAGACCACGTGATCGCTAACGAAGAAGACGTCAATATCTTAGTCTTAGATACAGAAGTCTACTCCAATAATGGTGGTCAATCCTCCAAATCTTCTCAAACAGGTTCTATTGCTAAATTTACCGCTTCTGGCAAAACAACCGCCAAGAAGAACCTCGCCCTCATCGCGATGAGTTATGGTAACGTCTATGTTGCACAAATCAGCTTAGGTGCTAACCCAATCGCTGCGATTAAGGCCTTAAAAGAAGCCGAAAGCTATGATGGTCCATCATTAGTCATCTGCTATGCTCCATGCGCTAACCATGGTATTAAAGGCGGTCTTGCTAACTCCATGAGACAAGAAAGATTAGCCGTTGAATGTGGTTACTTCCCAATCTTCAGATACGATCCACGTAATGAAGCTGAAGGCAAGCCAGCGTTAACACTCGATATGAAGGATCCAGACTTCAGCAAGTTAAGAGACTTCGTCATGACTGAAACAAGATTCTCACAACTTCCACGTGTCAACCCAGCAAACGCTGAAGAACTCTTAACAAAGTGTGAAAATTACGCGAAAGCCAGATTAGAAAGAATCAAAAAATTCGGTCTCTAATCTTAAGTAACAAACCAAATAAAGACGATGCGAAAGTGTCGTCTTTTTTTCTTTGTTTTAATCAAATAATAAACAAATTATAGAATATTATTGAACATCCATGTATTTTTATGTATATTATTGTTAAGGAGGTTCTTTATGATTAAATGGTTTAATGTTAAAGACCGTAACGGTGTCGCGTCATTTTACGCAAATAACATCACATTAAATACGACTGCCATGTATCCATTAGATACAGCCTATAAAGTACAAGTCGGTATGGATGATAAAAATAATGTTGTCATTCAACCACTTACCAAAGAAGTCGTTGAATCAGGCGCTTTAGATGAATGTTGTTTACTCAAAATTGAATTCCATAAGAGTTTTGCTCGTATTTCTTCAGTGCAATTAATTAAGCAAATTAGCGAAGCCTTAAGAATTCCATTCACTAACAAGCCAACACAATTTGAAACCACTTGGGACAGTGTAGAAAACGTCCTAACCATAAAGACAGGAGAAAAGTAGTATGCCATTTGAGAATTGGATGTGGGCTATATGGCTCGGCATTATGGTTATCATGGTGATAATCGAATGCATGGGTCCAGCATTAGTATCTATTTGGTTTGCCGCTGGGGCGTTCGTCTCATTAGTGCTTGCGTTATTATCGCTCATTGATGGAGTAATGATTCCATGGTGGGTGCAAGTAATCGTATTCGTGGTAGTGAGTGCAATCACGCTCATCGCACTAAGGCCGTTGTCCAAAAAGTACTTTAAAAGAAACGTTATCAGCTCAAACGTTGATAGCTTAGTAGGTAAAAGAGGCTTGTTAGAAGAAGAGATTAAGCCTTTTGAACCAGGCGTTTGTAGGATTAATGACGTCCTTTGGACCGCCATTAGCACAAACGGTAAAGAAACAATCGCTAGCAAAAGCATTGTGGAAGTCGTTGCCATTCAAGGCAACAAATTATTAGTCAAGAAAGTCGAGGAAAAATAAAATGCCACCAGTAGTAACTGCATTAATCATCATTTTATCAGTAATATTATTCATTCTTATTTTGGTTGTCATTTGCAATATTAAGATTGTCAAACAAACCGAAAAAGTCATCGTTGAACGTTTAGGCGCCTACCGCACAACATGGGGTGTCGGTATGCATATGTTAATGCCATTCTTTGATAGAATCGCTGTTAGAGTTTCTATGAAAGAACAAGTTAGAGACTTTGAACCACAATCCGTTATTACAAAAGATAACGTTACAATGCAAATTGATACCGTCGTCTTCTATGTTGTAACAGACGCGAAGTTATATGCCTATGGCGTTGAAAACCCAATGGCTGCTATTAACTACTTAAGTGCCACTACATTAAGAAATATCATTGGTGAACTTTTACTCGATGAATGCTTAACATCTAGAGAATTAATCAATGAAAAAATGAGAAAAATTCTTGATGAAGCCACAGACCCATGGGGTATTAAAGTCAACCGTGTTGAAGTGAAGAACATTCTTCCTCCAAAAGATATCCGTGAAGCCATGGAAAAACAAATGAGAGCGGAACGTGAAAAGAGAGAAAAAGTCCTTCTCGCTGAAGGTCAAAAACAATCCGCGATTCTCGTGGCCGAAGGTCAAAAACAATCACAAATCCTTACCGCTGAAGCGGAAAAACAAATGGCGATTTTACGCGCTGAAGGTGAAGCTGAATCATTAAGAAAAGTTAAACAAGCGGAAGCTGATGGTATCCGTGCCGTCCGTGAAGCGGAAGCTGAAGGTCTCAAGATGCTCAATGCTTCTAAACCAACAGATCCAGTCGTCACATTAAGATACTATGAATCTCTCGCCAAGATTGCCGATGGCAAAGCGACAAAAATCTTCCTTCCAAACAATTTGGAAAAAGCCGCTTCCCTTGCATCAGTGGTGAAAGAAGTTATTAAAGACTAATTAAAATCTCTTTGAAGAGGTATATTATAAGAGGTGATGTAAACATCACCTTTTTTGTAACATTTAACGTACAAAAGAATTGTTGACATCAATAAAATATTTTTTATATAATTTTATCGTAGGTTAAGGAAATATTTGTTTATGAAAAAAGATCTAAGAGAAGTAGAAGCTCTTGTGCAAATCGTAGATGAATACGCGCAAGTGCAAAAGAACATTGCCAACTTACCATGCGGCTATATCTCCGTTAAACAAATTAGCGGCCACACATATTGTTATCGTCAATGGCGTGAAGGAAAGAAAATCATTTCCCAATACGTGCCAGATGCTCTTTTAAGCAGTGTTAAAAGAAAAATCGCTGTGAGAAAAGAAAACGAAGCTTTATTAAAAGTCATTAAGAAAGACTTAAAGAAAGCCACACGCAAAGTCGTAAAGAGTGGTCTTCTCACCGAAGAAGATGTTATTGCTTTACTTGACGTCGCTATGCAAGACGGCGATGTGAACGCTGAAGTTGAAAAGCGTTTAGCAAAATAAGAAAAAACAAAAAAGTGGATTCAAACAATTCACTTTTTCTTTGCCTATTTTTAGTATTATGAATTATTTAGTTGTTCTTTCTGGTGTTCCTGGTAGTGGTAAATCTTATTTTTCTAATGCCCTCAGGGAAGATAAAGAAAAACATGTTTATATCATCAGTAGTGACCAAATTAGAAAAGAAATCTGTGGTAACCAACAAGATTTAAGTCAAGATCCATTAGTGTGGAAAATCTTTTATTCACTTATCAAAACATATAGCGAAGATAAAGAAGGCATTGTTATTTTGGATGCCACTAATGCGAAGAAAGAATATCGCTTAGATTTAATAAAACCATATAGGGAACTATATGATGAAATCGATTTAATCGTTTTCCATATTGATAGAGACTTAGTCATTAAGCAAAATAAGGAAAGAGAATTCCCAATTCCCGAAGAGGCGTTATTAAAGTTAATTGATGCTTTTGAAATGCCTGATGAAGAAGAAAAAGAATTCTTTGACCATATTGACATCATTACTGACCACAATATCGCAAAAGTTATCAAACGTTACTAGTAAAGCGTGTATAATGACATTACGTCATCGGGACGTAGCGCAGCTTGGTAGCGCACTTCCTTGGGGTGGAAGGGGTCGTCAGTTCAAATCTGATCGTTCCGACCATTAGTTAAATACTCCTTAACGATAAGGAGTTTTTATTTAAATGAAACATAAATAATTTGTCATATCTTTGATAAATGATACAATAATAGCAACATCCGAATATTTTATAGGAGAACACTATGAAAAATGTAAAGAAATTACTTTTGTTAAGCGTTGGCTTTTTAGCCATGGCGGTTACTGGTTGTAACAATAACAATCAACCAACTTCAAAAGCCCCAGAAAAAGATCCAAACGAAGTTTCAGTCTTCCTTCTCTCTGGTCAATCCAATATGCAAGGCAACTCATCCTGCAGTGCCACTAACTTAAAGAATGCATTTACTGATTTAGGTTTAGAAGATTATGACGAAGTCGCCGCTGGTATGAAGACAGTTCAATCCTCCGTCTATTGTGCGGGCTATGGTGAATTAGATCACACCAAATTAGAAAAGAACCCCAAACTTCAATCATACACAAACGCGGAAAATCAATTCGCTGGTAAGTTCATTGACACAGTTCCAGGCTTTGGTAACTTCAACGGTACATCTGGTAGCAATATGGGTCCTGAATTTGGCTTAGCTTATGCTTTAAAAGATAAAGCTACTGAAGATCATCCAATCTTCTTAGTCAAGATGGCCTCTAATGGTTCAGGCTTTGCCCAAAGCGGTACCCAATATAACTGGCCAGTTAAAGATGAAAATGGTAACTTCCCAGAAATTAACTTATACAGCACATTCGCTAAACCATTCTTAGAAAACAATCTTCAACTTATCAAAGATATGGGCTTAAAACCAGTCATTAAAGGTTGGGTCTGGCACCAAGGTGAAAGTGATTGCGATGGTGGTACAAAGACCGCTAACTATGCTAAGAGATTAGGCGATATGGTTGGTCAATTTAGAGAAGACTTTGCGGAATATGCTAGAGACGAAGATGGCGCTAACATTGCCTTCATCGATGGCATGGTCTATCAAGGCTCTGGTACAGCATGGACAAAACCAGCAGATATGAATGCGCAAAAACAACAATTCGCTGATTCTAACGATATGAACTTCATCGTTGATACATATGGTAACGCTGATCCTGTTGAAGAAAACGAATTAAAACCAGGTCAACCAGGTGGCGATAGCATGCACTACAATACCAAGAGTTCCTTAAGACTTGGTATGGCATATGGCCAAGTTATCATTGATAACAATTTATTAGACTAATTTAGTCCTAAAATACTATAACAAGCACCCCTCGGGGGTGTTTTGTTTTTGTACATAATATATTGAATAAGATGTACATTAAGTTATAATAAATATGTACAGGAGATTTATACCTATGTGCAGAGTAAATGTTACGGAATTCAGAAATAATATTAGTCATTACCTTGAACTACTTTCACAAGAAGATGTTCATGTAACAAGAAATGGTGAAACTATTGCCATCATTAGTAGTCCTAACAAAAAGTATTATGAAACTCTCACCAGACTATGCGGGTGTTTGAAAGAATTTGATACAGGCGAGGATTATGATGATATGATCGGCGAGGAGATAATGAGAAGATGCGGCTATTAGTAGATACAAACGTCTTCTTAGATTTTATTCTCCAAAGGGATAGTGGTTGTAGACACGCATTAGAGTTTTTTCTTTGGTGTAGAAAATATAAAAATTCAATATATGTGACTTCTATGTCATTACGAGACATTGAATATGCCGCTATGAGAAGTGTCCATGACAAGAAAAAGGCTAATAGAATAGTAGCGGATGTTTATTCTCTTTGTAATAAAGTAATCGGAATCAGTGCTGATTCAGCAATAAACGCGATATATGAAGACTACAAAGATTTTGAAGATGAATTAATTATCCAAGCAGCAAAAGAAGAATTGCTTGATGCAGTTGTTACAAGTAATATCAAAGATTTTGAAAACCGTGGCATTCCAGTTTTCACACCACAATCAATTGTTAATCAATCAAGTTATTAGTTAATAACAGCAAAACATCCGACAAGGGTGTTTTCTTTTTATACAGGAATGCATTTATATAGTCTTATTTTCGAATATTTGATAAAATATCGAAGACTAAAGATATGGAAAAGAAAATTGTTATTAAAGGCGCTAGAGAGAATAACCTCAAGAACATTGATGTTTCTTTACCAAAAGATTCATTAATTGTTTTTAGTGGTCTTTCTGGCAGTGGTAAATCCACTTTAGCGTTCGATACCATCTTCGCTGAAGGTCAAAGAAGATATATGGAATCTCTTTCTAGCTACGCTAGACAATTCCTTGGTAACTTTGATAAACCAGATGTCGATGCGATTGAAGGCTTATCACCAAGTATCGCTATTGATCAAAAGTCTGTTTCTCATAACCCAAGAAGTACAGTGGGTACTGTCACTGAGATTTATGACTACTTAAGACTTTTATTTGGTCGTATTGGTATTCCATATTGTCCAACACATAACGAACCAATTATTTCCTTTTCTGTGACCATGATGACTGATATCGTCATGAAATATCCTGAGGGTAGCAAGATTCAATTATTAGCCCCAATTGTTCATGCAGAAAAAGGCACACATAAAGATACCTTAGACAAGATTAGAAAAGACGGCTTTAACCGTGTCAGAGTGGATTCTTCCGTCATGACACTTGAAGAAGTCCCGGCTTTGGAAAAGAACAAGAAACATAGTATTGATATCGTCGTTGATAGATTAATCATCAAACCAGATGTCCGTTCTCGTGTTTTTGAATCAATTGAAACATGTCTTAACTTCTCTAAAGGCTTACTTATCATCTTATGTGGTGAAGAAGAAAGATTATTATCTGATAAACATACATGCCCTAAATGTGGCTTCTCTGTTCCAAGAGTGGAACCACGTTTATTCTCTTTTAACTCACCATTAGGCTTCTGTCCTGATTGTAGAGGCTTAGGCATGAAAAGAGAATGCGATATTCGTAAGCTCATTCCTAATCCAAAACTAAGCATTAACGAAGGCGCTATTAAATATTTAGCCCATATTGTGGGCAGTCAAAACCTTGAATGGACTGAATTTGTTTTACTTTGTAATTTATATAACGTTCCAATGGACACGCCTTGGAATGATCTAACCATGGAACAACAAAGAATTGTTTTATATGGTTCTCCTGTTGCCCATCAATACACTCTTAAAAGTAGCAGTGGTAACACCATGCACAGAAATCAAATCATCGAAGGTGTGAAAACTAAGATTGAAAGATTATATAACGACACCACAAGTGATTGGATGAGAGACTATTATGAAACATTTATGAGCGATCATGAATGTACAACATGCCATGGCAGAAGACTGAATGACGCTGCGTTAAGCGTGAAGATTGATAATAAGAACATCTATGATGTCTCCGCTTTACAGCTTAAAGATTTAAGAGAATGGTGTATTAAACTTCCAAATAAGCTCGGTGAATCTGAAAACAAAATCGCGGACTTAGTCTTAAAAGAAGTTATTAACCGTACATCATTCTTGTGTGACGTAGGTCTTGAATATTTAACATTAACAAGATTAGCCATGACTTTAAGTGGTGGCGAATCTCAACGTATTAGATTAGCCACTCAAATCGGTAGTAAATTAACTGGTGTCTTATATGTCATGGATGAACCATCAATTGGTCTACACAGCAGAGACAGTGAAAAGCTCATCAAAACCATGAAAGAGATGCGAGATATCGGTAATACTTTAATCGTCGTCGAACACGATGAAGAAATGATTAGAAACGCTGACTTTGTCGTTGATATCGGTCCAGGCGCTGGCATACACGGTGGTGAAGTCGTGGCCGCAGGTACACCAAAAGAAATCGAAGCTTGTAAAGAAAGCATTACTGGTGCGTATCTATCCGAAAGAGAATATATTGCCATCCCTAAGAAAAGAAGAGAAGGTAATGGTTTATTTATCAAGATCAGAGGCGCATCCTGCAACAACTTAAAGAAAGTTAACGTTGATATACCTTTAGGCAAGTTTGTCGCTGTGACTGGTGTATCTGGTAGTGGTAAATCATCACT
>JAFZLN010000123.1 GCA_017551465.1 Bacilli bacterium | reverse complement strand
TGCTTATTTCAATCTTATAACAGCTTCACACCAATTAACTCGTGGTTCCGAAATGGCTTCCGACCAAACATATGGTATCAAGGGTGCCCTTTCCTACTTCAATAAGACAAAGAATGCTACTGATGAACAAGCAGTCAGCTATTGGAATGAAATGAAAGAAAATGGCAAGTTAGGTGTCAAAACTGGTACCGACGCTACCAATGGTGATTTCATTGAAGTGACAATTATCAACTCTATCGATAAATTCACCGCGATGTACACATTATCTTCTAACTTATTATCTCCATTACCAAGAGACTTCATCAGAACAATCGGTAGTGGTTCCGTCAAAGACGGTTCCCCACTCTATGGTACATTCAATAACTCTCCATCTGCGCCATCAGGACACTTCAATAGAATTACTGACTATGTCCTCTCCGTTGGTCCTTACATGCTTGAAGAATGGAACAAAGAACAAACCATCCTCTTCAAGAAGAATGAATTATGGAATGAACCAAATAGATACAACATCCAAGGTATTAAGATGTATATCATCGATACATCTAGCGACGTTGATGCTATTTATAAACAATTCAAAGCTGGCTTACTCGACCAATGTGGTGTTCCAGCCAAACACATTAAAGAAGAAAGAGGCCAAAACGGTGTCAAACAAACAAGAGGTGACTCCACATTCAAACTTAACGTCAACTCCTGTACACAAGAAGAATTTGACAGATTAAATAAAGACCTCTGGACACCAAATAACGGTAGAAAATCTGACTGGGAAGTCAAACCATGGATGAGTAACAATAACTTCTTAAATGGTTTATTCTACTCCATCAACAGAAAGCAATTCGCTGAAAACCGTGGTAGCAACCCATCCATTAACTACTTCGCTGATTCATATTTAAGCGATCCAGAAAATGGTGTTTCCTATAACGATAGCAAAGCTCACCAAGATGCCGTTGCTTCATACGAAATCAGAGATGATAAAGGCGAATCACTTTACGGTTATTCCAAAGATAGAGCTATTGCCTCCTTCAAAGCCGCTGTTAACGAATTAGTTGCTAGTGGTGCTATTGAAAATGGTACAAAAGCAAAACCATACGAAATGCACATTAAGATTTGGTGGATGTATCCAACAGACTTAGCTGAATATGGTGATGAAATTAAAGGTTACTTCACAGAAGCCTTCAATAATGATGCTGTTTCTGGTGGTACAGTTAAATTAGTCGTCGATCAAGAAGCTCCAAAGAACTGGATGGACGTCTATGAACAACACTTAATGACTGGTGAATACGACTTAGGCTTTGGTGCTATTAGTGGTAACACATACAATCCTCTTAACTTCTTGGAAGTTTTAAAGAGTGACAACTCCTCCGGTTTCACACTTAACTGGGGTACAAATACCGCTAAAGTCGATGCCGCTAAACCATTAATCTACGACAAGAAGATCTGGTCCTTCGATGCCTTATGGGCTGCTGGTGACCACGGCGCAGTCGTTGAAAACGGCGAACTCATCAAACCTGTTAAGAAATCCTTCTTAGAATACTCAAGAAACGACTTCTATAATGGCGCTGACTTCAATGTTGCTGTTAACTTCTTCGAAGATCCAAATGAAACAGTCAAATTTGAAGTTCGTGAAATGTCATTATTCATTGCTGGTTCAGGTACAAGAGATTTGACATTCACTCAAGATGCTGCAAATCCAAATAAATACAATATCGTCTTCTCTCAACAAGAAGCCACAGAAATCAACCAAGAAATTATGCGTGTCCATCACTGGTTACCAGAAGACGAACCAGCGAACCCAGATACAACTCCATTCAACGTCGATAAATACGATTCTTACTGGAATATCGAAGTTCGTTACTACATGTACATTAAAGACCCAGTCACTGGTCAATGGGGTACCCCAACAGAAGGCTTCGTCAATCCTGCCAAGAACGAATTTGCTTGGAAGGACTAATAGTGGAGGTACAAAACGATGAAAAATAGAAAAGTATTACTTTCATTAGCCCTCGTCAGTATCTTATCTGCCTGTGGCACAAAAACATCACCTTCAACAGAGGCCTCTAAAAATACTATTATTGACCCAGTTACAACTGACGTTGTGATTCCTACAAAAGAATCCGAAGAAACAATTAATGGGGAAGGAGCTTACGCGAATAAGCTCCTCCTCAACCATAGAACTATTGCTCTTCACCACAATAAAAAGAGAGCGGAAAACGATCCAAGAGATACCGTGCAATTAGAAGGCTTACCACAAGCCAACCACACCGGTAAAAACTTATCATTCGTTTCCGCTAATCCAGAAATTGCTAGTGTTGACGAAAACGGTTTAGTTACCGCTATGGGCAATGGTTATACTTCTATCGAAGTTAGTGATAAAGCTCATCCAGAATTAAAAACAACAGTTCCTGTTTATGTCTATGCTGATTTAGCCACTAGAGCGGCTACCAGCATCAGAAACAAACTCGCTGCTGTTGAAGAAGATGACTTGAGAGAAATCGTCGATCACGAACTTTATCAAAAGAAGAAATATAAAAATGGCGTACTCGAACTATCCTCAACTTGGGATCAAAATCTCATTGCTAGTTACGATGATGCCTATTTCCGTATTGAAGAAACTGATGCTGACATCATTACAACTGGTGCCAATGTCACCTTCAAAGACTACGAATGGATTTTCTATACAAACCCAGCCTACGATGCTTGGGTCTTCCATACAGTCGGCGACACAAAGAACTTCTTCCCTGTCCCAGCTGTTTCCTACATGGACCAAAATTTAGCTCGTACCGCTCCAATGTTTGATATCCTTGATAACATCTTCGTTAGTGGTAGAAAAATCTTCTCTAACACATTCGATAACGCCAAATTAAAAGGCTTCCTCGAATATGCACAAAACGACTATTCAAACGTCGAAAAGCTTACTTCTGCTTCGATCGATGATACTTCCTCATCCGAAATGTATGATGCCACAACATTCTTCTTTGAATGTAAGGTTACATATAAGGATTCCACTGCGGATCAAGATGATGAACAAAGATACGGTATTCCATTCGGCACACCAACTCCATCTACATATCACTTAATATTCTTAATTAAAGATAATCAAGTTGTTAGTTGGACAAACCATGGTGTTATGACCTATGACATTGGTAATGATCATTATGAAGAAGTGTACGATATTGACCACTTCTACGAAAGAATTACTGATGAGAATAGAGCCTCCTTCATCAAAGTGCCTAGCCCAAGCGAATATTCACTCGTTGATTACTTATTTGCAATTTAAAAAAATGAGTGTATGATATAGGCAAAATTTATTTCTTTAGAAAGAGGGTAAAAAAACGATGAAAAAAATTAAAACATTACTCGTTCTTTCCGGATTAGCAGTCTCCGTCTTAGCCGGCTGTGGTACTCAAACAAGTAAGAGTACACCAGTTAGCACCAGTGCTCCTACTACATCCGAATCGAGTGAATCAAGTACAAGTTCTTCTGAAGCGAAAGTCCTTTCAGGTATCAGAGTTGCTTCTGAACCAACAAAGAAGAACTACTTCGTTGGTGATGAATTCGACCCAGCTGGTTTATCTGTCAAAGCTGTTTATAACACAGGTGAAGAAGATTTAGCCGCAACTGATTACCAATTATCTGGCTTTGATTCCACAACCGCTGGTGAAAAGACAGTCACTGTCACATTCCAAACATTTACAGCTACATTTAAGGTTACAGTTGCTGAAGTTGTCTTACAAAGCATCAGAGTCGCTGCTAACCCAACAAAAGTGGCTTATTACCAAGGCGAAGAATTTGATGCCGCTGGCATTCAAGTCAAAGCCGCCTACAATAACGGTAGCGAACGTGATGTTGCCGCCGCTGACTTAGCCTTCTCTGGCTTCGATGGTAATAACCCAGGTGAACAAACCATTACAGTTACTTACCAAGAAAAGACTGCGACATTCAAAGTCAACGTTATTGCTCAAAACGGCATTGAAATTACTGCCGCTCCAACAAAAACACGTTATAAACTCGGCGAAGAATTCGACGCTACTGGCTTAAAAGTTTCTAGAACATTTGCCGATGGTGGTAAAAAAGAATTAGCGGAAGGTGAATATCAAGTCGCTGGTTTCGATTCCACAACCGCTGGTGAAAAGACAGTCACCGTTACCGCTGGTACATATACCGCAGAATTCACAGTCAAAGTCTATAGCAATGACTGGACAGATGAAGAAAAAGCATTATTTGATAGCGACCTCATCTATGAATTACCATATTTCCCAGGTTTCGAACTTAAGGAAGGTGGCACAGTTGTCGATCCAGCAGAACCAGACAAGAAAGTTGGCTGGTATGAAGCTAGAACAGATTATGCTTGTACCGCTGCAGATTTAGATGCTTATGCTGACGCAATTGAATCCATTAAAACATCAGATGATAAGATTGCATGGCAAGGCATTCCATTAGTCTCAAGCAAGACTGGCTATACTGATGATCTCGATATGTTAGGCTTTGCCGAAGATTCTGATGTCTGGCAATACACAAGACAATATGGTGACGCTTCTAAATACAACTATTCTCAAGTCGTTTCTATCGGTCTTGATCCAGACGGCAAATTATTAATGGTTACCACAATTTGTAACTTCCCATTCCGTGGTTATGGTTATGAAGGCAAAGGCTACAATGTCTGGCAAGATGATGATGATGGTACCCAATTCAACTTAGTTGATGAAATCTACTATCTCTTCATGGATACACGTGCTGAGGAAACATTCGATGCCGTCGGTGGTTTCACAGGTGGTCTTGAACAACCAGAACTTACTAGCGATTCTTATGCTTACTATTTCTGTGATGCATGCAACGCTCCATATCTCTTAGCTAACGCTTATAGTGATTACTACGATATCGCTACCTGCGCCCTTGTTTATGGCAAAGGTGATGATGTTGACTATACAGAAGCTGATTTACAAGCCTATCTCCAAAAATACACAGATAGAGGTATCGAAGTTGTTGAAGATAGTACAACATATACAGTTACTGTCTACACCATGAATTTTGAATACGAAGGCTATAAACTCGCTCTCGAAACATACTTAATTAATGGTTTTATCCGTTTAGAAATCGGCTTTGAAGGCTATGAAATCCCAGCAAGAGATTATGTTGCTTCTGAAGTCGTTGATGACATCAATGCTGCATTCGCTGGTCAAGGTTATACATTCGCCATCGAATGGGACGATGAAGATAAAGCTTACGAACTCGGCCTCAACTTTGGTAGTGCAAGTGCACAAACACAAAGTGTCTTGGCTCAACCAGTCGAAATCATTGCTTCTTACTTACCAGCTTATATGAAGCTCCAAAGCTCATATTACGATGATCCAAAATCTGATACATTCCAAAATATGCTTGGTGCTAATATCGCATGTTACATTGAAATCTATGCCACACCAGATGGTAAGGTTAAAGCAGAAGTCTTCGCTTACGTCTATAACAAGAGCCTCATCGGTAGAATCGTGGTCTACGATGTAGCTGCTCCAACAGACGGAGAATAATTCTTAAAAACTCAAATAAGGATCGCCTCGAGCGGTCCTTTTTTGTTGCTTAAAAAGGTTAAAATAAAAATATGCGATAATATCACGCTTTTTGTGTGATATTCACTCGCAATATTAATTTAAGCCCTTTATCTTGCTAACCATTCTTGAAGAATGGTGCTTTTTGTGGTATACTTCAGGAACGTTTATGTAAGTAAACGTCGGAAAGGAGAGAAAGTCATGTTAAAATATTCGATAAAAAGAATCATATTAGCATTCATTACAACTTTTATTATTTTAACTTTGACCTTTTTCTTGGTGAAATCACTTCCTCCAACGAAAGTGTTCTCCTCCAATGAAAATGTCAGATTCGCTTTCTACACAGACCAATTAAACTTAGGATATGTTATTCAATCTGATGTGTTGAGACCAGATTTAGCCTCAAAGCCATTAGACTCAATCCAAATTATTGAGGATAACACCGCTAAGACAGTATATTTCTATACTAAACCAATCGTTGAACAATACTTCAACTGGTTAAAGAATATTGTCACTAGATGGGACTGGGGTAGATCTACAGTTATTGAGCCAAACGCTTCCGCCATTAATATTATTGGTCAACGTTTGCCTGTTTCTATGTCCATTAACGTTTGGGCAGTTCTCATCTCATTGCCACTCGGTATTGGTTTTGGTATTCTTGCTGGTTTAAAGAAGAATACTTGGATTGACCATACCATCTCCACATCAGTGATGATCTTCATCTCTATTCCTGGTTTCGTCGTCATCTCCTTCCTTATGTATTTCCTTGCGTTTGAATCTGGTTGGTTACCAACTCTTTGGCCAACCCCAGACCAATCGCTTAAGACCAAGATTTTAGCTTACTTCATTCCTGTCATGTCTTTATCATTCGGTACTATCTGCGGATTCACAAGAACCGTGAGAGCCGAATTATGTGAAGTCATGTCTAGTGAATACTTATTATTAGCCAGAACAAAAGGCTTAACCAAAAACCAAGCGATTGTTCGTCACGCTTTAAGAAATGCTTTCGTTCCATTATTACCTTCCGTCTTAGCGGAATTCTTAAGCATTTTTGGTGGTGCCACAATCCTTGAAAAGATTTACAGCATTCCAGGTATTGGTAGATTATATATCGATGCCTTAAACCCAGCTAATACTGACTATAACGTTTTAATGGTCGATATGGCTGTTTATACCATCTTTGGTTTGTTAGCAGGTATCTTGTTTGACTTATCATATGGTTTCATTGATCCAAGAATCAGAATGGGGGCGAAGAAATAATTATGTTAGAAGATAAAGATTTCGAACTAGTTGAAGAAGCCCCAGTTAACGAAAACGTTGAAGTTGAAGATAAAATTACTGATGACGATTTCGTTTTAACAGAAGTTGATTCCTCCGTTCATGAACAAAAGTTCCAAACAAAGCCAACAACATTCTTAAAAGACTCCCTTAAAAGATTCCGTAAGAATAAATCATCCGTCGTTGCCGCAGGTATCCTCGGTGTCCTTTTACTAATGTCATTCCTTGTTCCAATTATTGATAAGAGTGACCTTAGAAGTGATGAAGGCGCTCCTCAACGTGCCGCGCAACAATACCTTGCACCAAAACTTTTTGATGCCGGTGCAGGTTGGTGGGATGGTACCATCACATACAAAAACATTCCAGTCGATATTGGTGAGATGCCAAACGCTCAAACCGAAGCAGAAAAAATGGAACATTGGTGGCCAGATTCTAATACCTTTGTTAGAAGCGCTATCAGCAATAAGAAAATTACTCCAGAACAATATTCCAACGACCTATCAACATTAGGCTCATTTGGTAGAGAAGGCTATATCCAATTCGGTTACTATAGCACTCGTGCGGAAAATGACTTTGTTACTATTTCAACTTGCGCAATTGAAAACTTAGAGCTCAATAGTGATTTATATTTGTCAGTCTTTGATACATATGACGCTGATAAACTCAATTTGATGGAAGGCAAAACTGATTTAACCATTCCAGAAAACTATCGTCTTGGTGAATCTGCTTTCTATTTTGAATTCGAGGATGATGATCCATCCACTCCAATGTACATTGAAAGAACTGAAGTGGAATTAGTTGGTTATGATATCGTCCATAACATCGGTAGTGGTGTTGCTTCAATGAAACAAGATAAAGTCAATATCGCTGATATCATCACAACCGCGACAGGTAAAACCACATTTAAGAACGCTAATTTCTATGTGAAGATGAATCCAGATGATAAAAAGGCCAATACATGTTCTTTAATTAGAAGCATTGTCTTTGAAAGCACATCTGCTGATGAAAAAGTCAAAGCAATATTTGATGCCGCATCATTCACTGACGCCACAAAAGCTTTAACTAAAGTTGAAAACGATGGCTATGAATACTGGCCATGTACAGGTGTGCAACGTGTTTACTTATCCAAAACACACTTCTGTTCATTCACTTATGATACATATGACGCTGCATTTGGTATCAAAGAAATCCGTAACTTCGCTATCACTGACTTATTAGCCTATGAAAAAGCTGGTTGGGTTTCATATAACGGCGCTATTACTAACTTAAATGATGGCCGTTTCCTCTTCGATGCCGCTAACTTCAAATGTACAATCCTTAACAAGGACAAATGCCCACTTGCCGAAGAATTAACCGTTGATAACTTCTATGGTTATGAAACTCTTGGTAACTTAGGCTGTGTCGCTAAAGTTTATAACTACAAATTCCTTGGATTTGACACAATGCCAAAATACCTTATGGGTACTGATAAATCCGGTAGAGATATGTTCAAATATGTCTTTGAAGGCTTAAGAACATCCCTCTTAATCGGTATTATCGTCTTCGTGATTTGCTTCTTCTTCGGATTAGCGTGGGGCGCAATCTCCGGCTACTTCGGTGGTACAGTCGACTTGGTCATGGAAAGAATTGCCGAAATTATCGGTCGTATGCCAGGTATGGTCGTCTTAACGCTTATTATCTTGCATATGGGTAGTAACTTTAGAACATTCATTGTCGCCCTTTGTATGACTGGCTGGCTCGGTGTTGCAGAAACTACCAGAACACAGTTCTATAGATTTAGAGGCCGTGAATACGTTTTAGCTTCACGTACACTAGGCGCAAGTGACGCTAGACTTATTGCTAGACACATCTTGCCAAATGGTTTAGGTACAATCATTACCGGTTCCGTCTTAATGATTCCTCTTACCATCTTCTCAGAAGCTAGTATCGCTTACTTGAACTTAGGTTTAAAGAATATGTCCTCATTAGGTGTTATCCTTGCTGATAACCAATCAGAATTATTCGCAAACCCATACTTATTAATATTCCCAGCGGTTATCATCGCTCTCACCATGATTTCCTTTAACTTATTCGGTAATGGTTTAAGAGATGCGGTTAACCCAAGCTTGAAAGGAGAAGAATAATCATGGAAAACAAAGAAATCGTTTTATCTGTCAAAGATTTACATGTCAACTTCTCCA
Source organism: Bacilli bacterium (assembly GCA_017551465.1). GTDB lineage: Bacteria > Bacillota_I > Bacilli_A > RFN20 > CAG-826 > RUG14515. The sequence continues at coordinate 5,972 of JAFZLN010000123.1, read as the reverse complement.
CTGATAATGGTTACGTCCAAGCAGTTAGAGGTGTTTCCTTCGACTTATATAAGGGCGAAACATTATGTATCGTTGGTGAATCCGGTTCTGGTAAATCCGTTACCAGTAAAACCATCATGGGCATCTTAGCCGCTAACGGCCGTATTGCCGAAGGCTCTATCATGTATGAAGGTGAAGACTTAACCAAGGTTTCTGAAGATGAATTCCATCGTATCAGAGGCCATAAGATTGGTATGATCTTCCAAGACCCATTATCATCATTAAACCCAATCATGCGTATCGGTAAACAAATTACCGAAGCAATGTTACTCAATGGTGACCACCTCAAACAAATGAGAGATGACTTAGTTGCTACTGAATTCGTTGCCTATAAGAACGCCATCACTACTTACAAGCGTGAACTCAACAAAGGTAAAGAAGCCGTTAAGTTCCAAAAGAGTGAAAAGAAAAAAGAAATTCAAAGAATTAGAAACGTTGTTAAAAACGAATCTGATGGTCAACTCTATGCTTTGAAGTTAGACCACGGTCTAGAAAATGTTCATATTAAGCATCAATATGATGAATTAATCGCTAATGAACAAGATGCCGCTAAGAAACAAGAGCTCGTTGCCGCTAAAGCTAAAGCCTTAGAAGAGTCCAATGCCAAATACTTAGCAGATAAGACCGCTATTAAAGAAGCTGCTCTTGCTAAAAAAGGCGATAACGATGCCTTATTAAAGAAAACCAAAGAAGACTTTGATAAGAAAATCGCTGAAGCCAAAGCGCATCAAAACGCCAATAGGGCGGAATTAAAAGCCAAATACAAGCCAATCATTGCTGAAGCTAAAGCCAAATACTTAGCCAAAAAGAAAGAGGCCAATGCTAAGGTCAATGAAGTCAAAAAGCAATATCGCGCTGAATATAAAGCCGATCTTGAAAAGGGTGTTGATCCAGTTACCGCTAAAAAGAAATTTGTCTCTAAGATGAGAATTACTAAAGCGGAAGCTAAGGAAAGAGCCCTCAAGGTTATGGCGGAAGTCGGTATCCCATTCCCAGAAAAGAGATTCAGACAATATCCATTTGAATTCTCTGGTGGTATGAGACAACGTATTGTTATCGCTATTGCCTTAACCGCTAACCCAGATATCTTAATTTGTGACGAACCAACAACTGCTTTAGACGTTACAATTCAAGCGCAAATTCTTGAATTAATTAATCGTTTAAAAGCAGAAAGAAACATCTCTGTTATCTTCATTACTCACGACTTAGGTGTCGTCGCCAATATGGCGGACCGTGTCGCAGTTATGTATGCTGGTAAAATCGTTGAATATGGTAAAGAAGAAGAAATCTTCTACGATCCAAAACATCCATATACTTGGGCGTTATTATCATCTATCCCTGATGTTGATAGTAAAGAAAGATTGGATGCCATTCCAGGTACTCCACCAAACCTTATCTATCCTCCAAAGGGTGATGCCTTCGCTTTACGTAGTAAATATGCAATGAAGATTGACTTCAAGAAAGAACCACCTTTATTCAAGGTTAGTGATACTCACTATGCTGCTACTTGGTTATTAGATCCAAGAGCACCAAAGGTGGAAATGCCAGCGATTGTTAAGACTCGTATTGAGGCATCCTTGGCCGCGCACAAGGCTAGAGAAGCTAAAAAAGCTAAGAAGGAGGACAAATAACTATGGCAAATAGAAAAGTTACTTATCTTCCCGAATTAGTGGATAACAATATCGAGTTATCAGTCAGACACTTAAAGCAATTCTTTAAGTTCGGTCATGGTAAAAATGCTTTCGTCACTAAAGCCGTTCACGATATCAGCTTTGATATCAAAAAAGGTGAATGCTTTGGTATCGTTGGTGAATCTGGCTGTGGTAAAACCACAACTGGTAGAACTTTAATCAAGTTATATAAGGCTACTTCCGGTTCTGTTTATTTCAAAGGTTACCGTATTGTTGCGGGCAGCAGATGGAATAAAAAAGAAATCAAGTGGAAGAGAATTAAAGCTCGTCGCAAGATTAAAGAATTAACTAACGAGATGAACGAAAAGATTCGTGTTCTCGCTGATGAACAAGGCAATAAAGAATTTGTCGAAAGCGAAACCGCGAAAATTAAGGCTCAATACAACACTCAAATCGAACAAATCAAAACCGATTTAGCGGCCTTAATCAAAGAACAAAAAGAAAAGATTGCTCAACACGAATATGACGAAAAACACGTCAACAAGAAGCTGATGAGCAAGATGCAAATGATCTTCCAAGATCCTGTCGATAGCTTGGATCCACGTATGACCGTCAATGACATCATTGAAGAAGGTTTACACATCCAAGGTCAATACAACAGATTCGAAAATTCACAAAAAGTTAGAGACGCTTTAGTGAAGGTCGGTTTGCTTCCAGAATACGCTTCCCGTTACCCACACGAATTCTCTGGTGGTCAACGTCAACGTATTGGCATCGCTAGAGCCTTAATTATGAATCCAGACTTCCTCATCTGTGACGAGCCAATTTCAGCGCTTGACGTGTCTATTAGAGCCCAAATTATCAATTTATTGAATAATTTAAAAGACGAGATGGGCTTAACTATGATGTTTATCGCTCACGACTTATCTGTTGTTAAGTACTTCTGCGATAGAATCGCCGTTATGTATTTCGGTAATATCGTTGAGTTAGCAAGTAGTGATGAACTCTTCGCTCACCCATTACACCCATACACTAAAGCACTTCTCTCTGCGATTCCAAAGCCAGACCCATTAAGTGAAAAGGAAAGAAAGAGATACATCTATGTTCCTGCTAATGAACATGATTACTCCAAAGAAGCCCCAAAGCTTACTGAAATTACTCCTGGACACTTCGTCATGGCGAATACAGAAGAACTTGAGAAATATCGTAAAGCTTTAAACGAAAAGAAATAAGACCAGCATTTACTGGTCTTTTCTTTTATTCATTAGAAGTAATTTCTTCTTTTGGCTTTTGGTTCATTGATTTCTTACGATAAATGAGGCCAAACACGCCACCAGAGACTAATAAGAATGTCCCTATATAAAATAATGGAATTGTGACTTGATAAGCCTTAGATGGCTTAAATGATAGGGCAACATCGTATGTGCCTTGCTTTAAAGTGAAAGAGATTAAGCCATCGACGTTTTGTACTTTGCTAATGGTCTTACCATCTTGTTTAAGTTCATAAGTGTCATAGTAGAACTGTGGGAACTGCACTAAAGCGGTTTCACTAGTGATATTAACGTGGAATTTATTATTAGGAGTATTGTATTCGTAGATTTCAATATCTCCGCTTCCTTCTAAGACACTTGGCTTAATATAACTTTCTAAATCATAGATATAGTCTTTTTGTGACCAAATACGATTTCTCACAGTGAAATATAAAGTATTAGTGTATTCAGATGTATAGGCGTTATCGTAGAACACCTGTGGAATCATTTCATTTTGGGCACCTGAATACTTGATTTCTTTAGCAAACTCTTCGCCATCTTGGACGATGATAGCGGTAGGGTTATGCTCAAATATCACTCTCTTTTCAAGAGTGCCCATAGTAACAGTCATTAAGCCACAGGCAATAACGGAAACAATGGCAAGCGCAATCTTGTTTGTTTTAAGACGTGAGAAGATTAGAGAAACAAGCATCGCAATAAGGAATGAAAGCATGCTATACATTCTCCATGGGAATTGACCTTTATACATAATAGGAGGCACTAGTTTCCATGCCCAAGGCACAAAGATAAGCGCTAAGGTAATGATTAAAGAGATGATTAAGAAATATAAATCAGCACTCTTATATAAAGGTACATATTTTTCAGAATTATCAGGTAACTTCTCAACTAAGAATGAAATAAAGAAGTAAAGTATTAGGGAAATAAGAACCGCTAAATAGATTTCAACACGTACTTGGAAGATGATTGGAAGAGCAAAAGCGACGATGCTAGCAGCAGCGTGCTTATAGTATTTACTATATTTTGCGTTAGCTAATAATTTATCGACTAATATAGCTAATACCATTGAGATGATATAAACAATGGTGCTAAATGTTAAAGCAGAAATGGTGTCTTTTGCCCAGACAGGATCGCCTTCACGGCCACCGATGTATATATAGTTAATAAAACCACTGAATTGGAATGATCTCTTTGTATCATCAGAGATGAATTCATATGTGGTCCACTGTCTTTCATCATCGGAAATGTTATAGATTTCTGAAGATTCATAGTGAAGACTATTTAATACATAGAAAAGCACACATAGGATAATGATAACGATAGCCGCTCCTAAAGATATGAGTGCACGTTTATCACGCAACTTAACAATCACACCTTTGATATTAAATAGCACATATAAAACACCGAATAAAACAGTGATTAAAGCGGTAAATGGATGAGATAAGACAATAAGAATCGCGCCACTAGCAAACACCATATATGGTTCAACATGATAATCTTCATCGTGGATAAAACTATATACGCCATAGAAGACCATAGGAATAAGGGCCATGGCGATGCTTTCAGCATAAGCGCATCTCGCTAAAGCACAGAAAATACGATAAGGAAGTAAAAGGAAGACGATAGAACAAACAATCGCGATAGCTGGACGACCACTAGACATCTTAAGTGCTAATTTGTACATATAAATGCCACCTAAGATAGCGGAGGCAAAAATCATGAATTTTAAGCCATCAGATGGAGTAGCGCCTAATCCTCTAAATAGATATGTAAAAATAGCCGCGCCATAGTGGGTGACAGGACCATAATAAGCATAGTTATATAAAGCAAAACCACCAATGAATAAGTGATTCGTGGAATAACCGAAATAACCATGGTCAAAACCATAGACTAAATCGTTAACCATACCTAAATGGAAACCAATATCATCGCCAGCGGCGAGCCCATTACAGATATAAACAAAGCATGAAAGAATCGATGCAATAATGATTACCACATATGGGAAGTACTTTTTGAAAAGATTGATAATAGAGTCTTTCTTTGTCATGATTTAATATCTTATCACCTGCTTTATATTTATAAAAGCGGTTTATAACCTCCGTAAATAGGACGATTTATTATTAATAATCTGCTACAAAAAGATATATAATATACTAGTTTTGAGAGGTGTCTCTATGAATAAACGTTCTAAATTATTTATTATTTCTATTTTAAGTTTAGCCATCACATCGTGTGATCTTTTAGGCGCACTTGGTGGTAAAACCAATAACTACACTAATTACGAAGATTACTTCACACAAGAGCTCAAATTTGAAAAGAGCACTGATATGGCATCATTCAACAAAGCCGTTGATGAAGGTGCCTACTGGTGGAGAATCTATGAAGGCAAAAGTGCTACCTCCTACTATAGTGAAAAGAACTGGTATATTTCATACCATAATAAAGAGGATGATCAAACCGCTAGCTCAATCTATTTCTTAGATGGCAATAGAATCTATTTCTATGAAAAAGATGGTACACGTTATTTCCAAGACATCGATTATACATGTACTGATGGTGAAACATATTGGTTATCTGGTTCATCCATTGCTATTTCTGAAGAAAAGCAAAAACAATTACAAGTTCATAAGTACGAAGATAACTCCGGTTACTTAGTTCGCGCATATGAAAAATACTTGTTCTATATTAACGCTGATTTCACTGAAATCTATGTTAATGAAAAGAACACTAAAACATTCACTAACATGAATGGCAGTAAAGAGATTCAAGACTGTGAACTATTAACCACCTACTTAGCGGCTAATAAAGAAGATAAGCGTTTAACATTGCCTGCTCCAGAAGGTAAGAATATCGAAATATGGCATGGTAAGAGCTATTACAAAGACAATATGTCTCATTACACCGCTTATTTAGCGGATGTTAAACCAGCGGACTACGCTGAAACATTAAAGAAGAACGGTTTTACCGTTATTCGTTCCTATGAAGATCCATTCTATGCTTTCTATACCACCAACGGTGGTTATTGGTACTGTTA